>JADHLJ010000200.1 GCA_016780745.1 Alphaproteobacteria bacterium
GATGCTCGAAATAGGTTTCGTTCACGCTTGCGGGGTGTTCGGTGAAAAGTTTGCTGATCATCGGTCTGGTGTCCCTGTCCGTTCGCCAAGTTTGGAGGGAATGGTAGACACGTTTTGCCAAAAAGTTTTTGCTTTTTGGGCTATAATTGGGAAAAATATTAGAAGTAATTTCTATAAAATTCAAAAATATTGGAAATAATTCGTTGGATGAGTTTGATCGCAAGATTTTAACCTGTTTGCAGGCCGACGCGAGCTTGCCGTTGGCGGAAATTGCGGACCGGGTCGGTCTTTCGACGACACCCTGTTGGCGCCGCATTCAGAATTTGGAGAAATCGGGTATTATCAAGGGCCGGGTTGCGGTCCTCGACCCGGTGAAATTGAATGTCGGAGTTACGGTGTTCGTGGCGGTCAAGACCAGGGAACATTCGCAAGCCTGGTTGGAGAGCTTTGCCGCGCATGTCGATTCGATAGAAGAGGTTATGGAATTCTACCGCATGAGCGGAGATGTGGATTACATGCTGCGAGTCGTCGTCCCGGACATCGCGGCCTATGATTTGGTCTATAAGCGATTGATCGCGGTGGGCGGCCTCTCCGATGTCAGTTCCATTTTCGCCATGGAGCGGATCAAGGAGACCACCGCGCTGCCCCTCGCATACGCGTCTTAACTTTGGCGCGCGAGCTTGACCGGTCTCGTTCCTGCGGTACTTGGTTAGACGCAAATTAATAAAGGATTTTCAGGCAGATGGCGACTTACGATTACATCGTTGTGGGCGCGGGGTCGGCGGGCTGTGTGATGGCGAACCGGCTGTCCGAGGATCCGAACACAAGCGTGCTGTTACTGGAGGCGGGCGGCAAGGACAGCAACGTCTGGATTCATGTCCCGGTGGGATACATCAAGACCATGCAGGACCCGGGCGTTAACTGGTTGTTCGAGACCGAACCCGAAGAATACACCTATAACCGCCCGATCCCGGTTCCGCGCGGCAAGGTGATCGGCGGGTCGAGTTCGATCAACGGCATGCTCTATGTCCGGGGACAGGCACGGGATTACGATGGGTGGGCGCAGCTCGGGAACCGGGGTTGGTCGTTTGAAGACGTGCTGCCCTACTTCAAGAAATCCGAGAACAACACCTCCAAAGGAACCGAGTTTCATGGTGTCGGCGGTCCGCTCCATGTCGACGACCTGAGCGAGACTTATCCCATACTCGATGCTTTTATCGATGCCGCCGAGCAGGCGGGGTATCCTAAGAATCCAGACTATAACGGCGCCGATCAGGAAGGCTTCGGATATTATCAGGTCACGCAGAAGGGGGGACGGCGCTACAGCGTCAGCAAGGCTTTCCTCGACCCGGTGCGCGGTCGTAAGAACCTGCGGGTCGAGACGGACGCCTTCGCGCGCAAAGTCATTCTCGACAACAAGCGTGCCGTCGGCATCGATTACGAGGTACACGGATTCGCGCGCGAGGCGCGCGCCGCAAAGGAGGTCATTCTTTGCGCGGGGGCGATCCAATCGCCGCAGATTCTCGAACTCTCCGGGATTGGGCAGCCAAGCCTCTTGAAGAAGCACGGCATCGAGATTGTCCACGAGCTGCCGGGTGTGGGAGAGAATCATCAGGACCATTACATCAGCCGGATGGCATGGAAGGTGAAACAGCCGGTCACACTGAACGAACGGACGCGCGGCTTGCCGCTTCTGGTCGAGGGCCTGAAGCTCATCTTCCAGGGCAAGGGCGCGCTCACCATGCCGGCGGGCATCGCGCATGGATTCATGAAAACGCGGCCCGAACTGGAGACCCCGGACGTGCAGTACCACTGCGCGCATGCGAGCTTTTCCGACCCGCACAAGCGCATCTTGCATGATTTCCCGGGCATGTCGCTCGGCCCCTGCCAGTTGCGCCCGGAAAGCCGGGGCACGGTTCATATAACCTCGGCCAATCATCGCGATGCGCCGGCCATCAAGCCGAATTTTCTGAAGGAAGAGCTCGACCGCGAAACCCATGTCGCCGGCCTCAAGATCGCGCGGACGATTCTCGACAGTCCGGCCCTGGAGCCCTATCGCGACAGCGAGATCGTCCCGGGCCCCGATTGCCGGACCGACGATGAGCTGCTGGATCATGCCCGGCGGGTCGGGGGGACGGTTTTCCATCCGGTCGGCACCTGCAAGATGGGAAACGACCCCATGGCGGTCGTGGACGATCGGCTCCGGGTCAGCGGGATCGGTGGCCTGCGCGTCGTCGATGCCTCGATCATGCCGCGGCTTGTCTCGGGCAACACAAACGCGCCCGTGATCATGATCGCGGAGAAGGCGGCGGACATGATCAAGGAGGATGCGCGTTAACCGCCTCGCTGGTAAAATTGAGCGTTGAATTGGCGGAAATCCCCTGCCATCATCCCGGCGCTCGTTGAGACGATGAAATGGGCTCTTGATTTGCGGCGGGAACGCCGCAGTTTTGTAATCTGGGACGAACGACGCTTTTCGTGGGGGAAGCCTGAATGAACTGGAACGAAATCTCAGCCGCAGAAGCTGAAAAGCACCCCGCATACGGGTTTGGCGGCGGATTGTATATTGTCTATGCCATCACTTTGATCTGGGTGGTACACAGCGCCTACATCGTGTTTCTCGATACGAATTACGAGCTTACGAAATCCTATGGCTATGAAAACTTCACCATGGCCGACTTCACCAGCTTCATTCAGATCATGTTGGCTTTGCCCTTCCTCTATTTATCCGTCACGAAGAACCCTGTGATGCCAAGCGTTTCGGTCTCCTTGTTCTCCTTGAACTGGGCGATCTGGTTTACCTTCGGGATGATTCGCCCTGAAGCCTTCGCGGCTTCGGTAGTGGTATCGGCAGCCTCGTTGTTCATGATCCTTTATTTGATGCGCTCGGTCAGGGTAAACGTCACGTATCGCCACCGGGTACCCGCGTAACGATCCGATCGGGTGCCTGCTTTCAGGTGCCTGAGCGGAGGTAGCTCTTCACGGTCTCGCACTTGTTGCGCAGATGCCGCCTAAGGACATCCGCGAGGGCGGGGCCGTCGCGCCGGGACAGTGCTGCGAGCATTTCCTCATGTTCTTTGATGGCCTGGGACCAGCGGTCTCCGGACATGTTCGCGACATACCGGGCGCGGCGAATGCGCCCTGCCAGATTGCCGTACATCTGAAGCAACAGCGGATTGGCGGCGGCCTCTAGTATTTTCTCGTGAATTTGCTGGTTCACCCGGAAATAAGGGGCCAGTTCGCGCCGCGTGAAATGCAGCACCATCTGATAGTGCAGGGCCTGGATCTCGGCAAACTGCTCTTCCGTAAGGTGCGCGCAGGCCAATTCGCCCAAAAGCGCCTCCAATGCCCCCATGATCGGAAACATCTGGTCGACATCTTCCTCTGTGAGACGCGCCACCCGGACGCCGCGTCGGGGCAGGAGCTCCAGCAGCCCCTCCGACGCAAGCGTCTTCAGGGCTTCGCGCAACGGCGTGCGAGAGACTCCGAAGCGTTCGCAAAGCACGCGCTCGGGGATCTTGGCGCCGGGTTCCAGGTCGCCTTCGATCACCAAGGTGCGGATCTCGCTCACCAGATCTTCATGCAAGGTGGAGGTGTCTGAGACCCCGCGTCTGCCACGGATCGGCTCGGAGGGAACGGCGGTTTCGGACATTAGCGGATACTCCCCTTAGCCTGCCGGCAAAGCCGCGTCGAGGACCCGGGCGACATGGATGGCCTCGCGCGACGTGCCGTCCTCGATCTGGTGGCGGCAGCTGGTGCCGTCGGCGACGATAAAACTGTCGGCTTCTTCCTTCCGGACAGCGGGGAGCAGCGACGCCTCCGCCATTTTCATCGACACCTCGTAAGTTTCGGCCTGATAGCCGAAGGCGCCGGCCATGCCGCAACAACTCGACGTCACCGTTTCTACCTCCAACTCGGGGATAAGACGGAGCGTCTTCTCGACCGCTCCCATGACGGCAAACGCCTTTTGGTGGCAATGGCCGTGCAACAAGGCGCGTTTGCGGCCGGTCGCGCGCAGATCGAGGGTAAAGCTTCCGGCGTCGGCCTCGCGGGCGATGAACTCCTCGAATAGCAACGCCTGTTCCGCCAAGGCCTCGGTCGCTTTTCCCGGCAGGATCGCGGTGAATTCGTCCCGCAAGGTGAAGAGACAGGACGGCTCCAATCCGACGATCGGTGTGCCGGCTTCGACGTGCGGTGCCAGCGCGGTGACAATCCGGCGCGCCTCCGCCCGCGCTTCGTCGACAAGGCCGGCGGCGAGAAAGGTTCGCCCGCAGCACAGCGGCCGCTCGCCGGCCGGCGCCTGCGCCAAATGAACGCGATATCCGGCCCGGCTCAAGACACGTACTGCCGCGTGCAGGTTCTCGGGCTCGAAATAGGTATTAAAGGTGTCGGCGAGCAGGACCACCGGTTTGCCACCCTCGGGTCCGACCGCGGGGGCCTGGGAGTCGAACGCATCGCCGCGCCATTTCGGCAGGCTCCGCTCGGCGCTCAGTCCCGCGAGCATTTCCGATAGTTTAGCCAGGCCGGGTATCCGGTCGCGCAGGTTTGCGATACCGGAGAAGCGGCGCGCCCAGGGTGCATAGCGCGGCAGGTAGGCGACCAACCGGTCGCGCAGGGTGAGGCCGTGGCGGCGATTGTAGTGATAGAGGAATTCCGTCTTCATGCGCGCCATGTCGACACCGGTCGGGCATTCGCGCTTACACCCCTTGCAGCCGACGCAGAGCTTCATCGTGGCGTGCATTTCGTCGGATGTGAAGGCGTCCTCGCCCAATTGGCCGGAGAGGGCCAGACGCAGCGTATTGGCGCGGCCGCGCACCAGGTGCTGCTCGTCCTGCGTTGCGCGGAAGGAAGGGCACATCACGCCCGCATCGAACTTCCGGCAGGCGCCGTTGTTGTTGCACATCTCGACGGCACCGCCGAGGCCGCCCCATTCCGACCAATCGAGCGCGGTATCGAGCTTTAGGGTCGCGTAGCCGGGCTTGAAGCGGAGGAGAGAGCGGTCGTCGAATTTCGGCGGATGCACGATCTTTCCGGGATTCATGATCCCCGCCGGGTCGAAAAGAGCCTTCACTTCCTCGAAATTGCCGATCATCCGGTCGCCGAACATATCGCGGTGAAATTCGGAGCGCACGATGCCGTCGCCGTGCTCGCCCGAATGCGAGCCCTTGTACTCCCGCACCATCGCAAAGGCTTCCTCGGCGATGGCGCGCATGGTCTTGGCGCCGTCCTCTTGTTTGAGATTCACGACCGGTCGGACATGCAGGCAGCCGACCGAGGCGTGGGCGTACCATGTCCCCTTGGTGCCGTACTTGGTGAAGACATTGGTGAGCCGGTCGGTATATTCCGCGAGGTCTTCCAGCGGCACCGCGCAGTCCTCGATGAAGGAGATCGGTTTCCCGTCACCCTTCATCGACATCATGATGTTGAGGCCCGACGCCCGAACCGTCCAGAATTCCGCCTGCTCTGCCGCCGCCGTCACTTCGACCACGGCGCCCGGGAAACCGAGATCCCCCATCAATTCGACCAGTTCGCGGAGCTTTCCGATCTGGGTCTCGCGGTCGTTTCCCGCGAATTCGACAAGGAGCAGCGAATCCGGCTCGCCCCGCACGAATTTTTCGATGGTTGGGCGGTAGATCGGGATATCGCGGGCCAGATCCATCATGTTGCGGTCGACAAGTTCGACAGCCGTGGGCCCGAGTTTCACGATATGCTGGGTCGATTCCATGGCGCTGAAAAAGGTCGGGAAATGGCAGATTCCCAAGACCTTGTGCTGCGGCACGCGGTGGAGCCCGAGGTGCACGCGCGTCGAGAAGGCGAGGGTACCTTCCGAGCCGACCAGGAGGTGCGCCAGATTCGGCTGGCCGCCGCCGGGGCGATTCGAAGCGCCGGGGACCAAGGCATCGATATTGTAGCCGCCCACGCGGCGCATCAGGCGCGGGAAGCGGGCGAAGATCTCCTCGGCTTCCCTTTCGCCGAGAGCCAGCAGCGTTCGGGCGAGATCGCGATATCCTGCCGGCAGGTTGTCGGCGTCGAGGTTGCCCGGCAACTCACCGAACCGGTATTCAGAGCCGTCGGCCATCAGGGCATCGATCGCGCGGACGTTGTCGCGCATGGTGCCGTAGCGGATCGAACGCGCCCCGCAACTGTTGTTGCCGGCCATGCCGCCGATGGTGGCTCGGCTTGAGGTCGATACGTCGACGGTAAACATATAGCCGTGCGGGTTGAGGAAGCGGTTCAATTGATCGAGGGCGATGCCGGGCTCGACGGAAGCGGTGCCGGCATCCGCGTCGAAATCCAGGACCCGGTTCAGGTGTTTGCTGACGTCGACGATCAATGCTTCGCCGACGGTCTGGCCGCATTGCGATGTGCCGCCGCCGCGGGGCAGGACCGGGATGCCTTCCTCGGCCGCGATTGCCATCGCCGTGCGTACATCCTGTTCCGTCTTGGCGACGACCACGCCCAACGGCTCGATCTGGTAGTGCGACGCGTCGGTCGAATAACGGCCTCGGCTGAAGGCGTCGAACAACACCTCGCCCTCGATCTCGCGTTCGAGCCGCTGCGCTAAAGCGCCGTCGCCCTTGGTGAATCCGGTGCCGATGATGGGGATACGGTTGGCGCCCATGGAGGCATCCTTTTCGGTCAAAAATGTATACAAAAAATATAAGGGAATCGAAATTTGAAGGCAATGATGAAATAACACATTGATTAAAATATAAAAATGAATCTAGAAAGTTATCTTGATGCGCATTTCTTTGTATGCATAATGCCTTCGATAAAATTCCGGCGGTGCGGGCACAGGCTCGGCCCGTCCCTTAACGAGCGGGAGCGAGACATGGCCAATACCAGCGGGCGTCATTTTCTGCAGATACCGGGGCCGACCAATGTGCCGGACCGGGTTTTGCGCGCGATCGACAATCCGACGATGGACCACCGGGGTCCCGCCTTCGGCGAGATGACCCGGGCCTTGCTGGCGGACGTCAAAAAAATCTTCAAGACGAACAGCCATGTCGTGATCTATCCCGCCTCGGGAACGGGGGCCTGGGAGGCGGCATTGGTCAATACGCTTTCGCCGGGCGACCGGGTGTTGATGTACGAGACGGGCCAGTTCGCCACGCTGTGGCAGAATTTGGCGTTGCGGCTGAAATTAGTCCCAGAGTTCGTGCCCGGGGATTGGCGCCACGGCGTCGATCCGGCGGCGGTCGAAGCGCATTTGTCGGCCGATAAGGAGCACGCGATCAAGGCCGTCTGCATGGTCCACAACGAAACCTCGACCGGCGTCGCTTCGCGGGTCGGCGAGGTGCGCAAGGCCATCGACCGTGCGGGGCATCCGGCGCTTTTCCTGGTCGATACGATCTCATCGCTGGGCTCGATCGACTACCGTCACGACGAATGGAAAGTCGATGTCACGGTGGCGGGCTCGCAGAAAGGCTTGATGTTGCCGCCGGGTCTTAGTTTCAACGCGGTGAGCCAGAAGGCGCTCGAAGCTTCGAAATCTTCGCAGATGACGAAATCGTTTTGGGCCTGGGACGAGATGATCGCCGCCAATGCGACGGGCTATTTCCCCTATACGCCGGCGACCAATCTGCTATACGGGTTGCGCGAAGCCCTCGATATGCTGCTTGAGGAAGGGCTCGACAATGTCTTCGCGCGCCACGACCGTTTCGCGGAGGCGACACGGCGGGCGGTGCAGGCTTGGGGTCTCGAAGTGCTGTGTCTGGAGCCCTTGGAGTATTCGAGCGCGCTGACCGCGGTCCTGATGCCCGAAGGGCACAGCGCGGACGCTTTCCGCGCCGTGGTGCTGGACAAATTTAACATGTCGCTTGGCAATGGCCTCAACAAGGTGGCCGACAAGGTTTTCCGGATCGGTCATCTCGGCGATTTCAATGAATTGATGCTGATGGGCACCCTTGCCGGGATCGAAATGGGCCTGGGCCTTGCGGATGTCCCCCACCAAAAGGGCGGCGTCGATGCGGCCATGCGTTATCTCGAGAGTGAAGTCGGCTAAATCCGCTCGCCGCCCTGCAAGGGCGAGAACTTGACCGATAACAGCTTCGTCTCGGTGATTTCGCCGGTCGCGCCTTTCTCGATCAAGGTAAGCATTTGAGAGCCGTCTAGCGGGCCGACCGGTGCGACCAGGCGACCGCCGGGCCGCAGTTGATTGAGCAGCGGAGCCGGGACATGATGGATCGCTTCCTTGATGAGGATTGCATCGAATGGCGCGCGTTCTTTCCAACCGTAGAATCCATCCGCATGGCGGACTTCGATATTCGGGTAGCCGAGCTGCTTGAGCCGTTCGGCGGCCCGGTCGGCCAGCGGCGCCACGACTTCGGCGCTATAGACATGCGCCCCGAGACGCGAGAGCAGCGCCGCCTGGTAGCCCGCACCCGTCCCAGTCTCGAATACGATATCGCCGGGTGAAATCTCGGCAAGTTGCAGCATGAGGGCAACGAGAAAGGGTTGGGAGATATTCTGCTCGTGCCCGACCGGCAAGGCCATGTCGAGATAGGCGAACGCCGTCAGTTCCTCGGGCACGAATGCGTGGCGCGGCACTTCGCGCAAGGCCTCGATCAGGCTTGGATCCAGTTCCGCGATACCTGTTACATCCGCGGTCTGCCGGATCGTGGCGATGATCCGGTCGACCAAATGCACCCGCATCGCTGTAAATTTTGCGACGTTTTCGGGAGCGTCGGCAGTTGTCGGTAGGCTTGACAGCAGCAGGACGGTGGCCGCTATCGCAAGAGGTCGAAAGTGGTGCATGATCGAGCCCTGAAGCCAATCCAATCTGCGACGCCCGGCCACCTTCATCGGGACGGCCCTGTCGGCTAAGCTTTATAGTAACCGAATCGGAGGCGGAAATGTCGAAATACAAGGCCATGGTTCTGGAGACGGCAGGGGCGCCGCTAAAGCTCGTGACGCGCGCCATTCCCGATCCCGGCTTCGGGGAAATTCTGATCGAGATTGCCGCCTGCGGAGTTTGCCGAACCGATCTGCACGTCG
>JADHLJ010000201.1 GCA_016780745.1 Alphaproteobacteria bacterium
AACCCACCGTCTCCCAGGTCAGCCGTGCCGGGGTTTTCCCGTTGAGCGAGACTCTGGACTCCGTCGGCCCTCTCACCCGCTCCGTACGCGGCGCGGCGCTGGTGCACCAGGCGCTGCACGGCGCCGACCCTCGCGATCCAATGACCCGGCCGGCGATCCGTCAGGACGTAGTCAGCGGACTAGAAGCGGGCGCCATCGGTCTGCGCGTTGGGATCGCCGAGGATTTGTTCATTGAGGATCAGGACGCCGAAATCACCACTTCTGTCGAAGCCGCGGCGGACGTTCTCGCAAGCCTTGGCGCGCATATTCATCGCCTTGCGATGCCGCAAGCGCGCCGCGCGCTGGAAGCCAATCCTCGCATGCGGATCAGCAGTGTCGAGGCGGCCCTTGCGCATGAGGACCGCCTACCAGGCTTCGAAGCCTATGATCCGACCCTTGAGTTCCGCCTCGCGGAGGGACGGTCAGTCTCCGCGACGGATTATCTTCGCGCCCGCCGCGCCACCGCCGCCCTGGCGGAAGAAGCGGAACAGACGCTTGGCGATATCGATGTGTTCATCACCGCCACCACACCCAGCACCGCCCGGCCCCTGGCCGAGGTCGACGCGACCGAGGAGAGTTACCAATACTGGAACACGCGCTACTCGCGGAACACCGTGATCGGGAACCTGCTCGGACTTTGCGCGATCTCGGTCCCCTGCGGTTTCGATGATCGAGGATTGCCGATCGGCCTGATGATCCACGGCAAGCCCCGGGACGAAGCCAAGGTCCTTCGCGCAGCGCTCGCCTTCGAGGCCGCGACAGATTGGCACCAGCGTCGCCCGGAGGTATGAGGGTTCGCGAACGCGGCGCATGTTTCCGGTTTCTCAAACGGCGCTTACCGGAAACCTTCTCGCGGCCATCGGTCATAATTGCGCCGTCGCCCCAGAGAAGGCGCACTACGGTCCGGGAAATTTTTGGTGACTTCCAGCTAAGCGATGGGATGCCGCCGATCCGGTCTCGGCACCAGTGACCTTGCCGTCCAATCCGCCGCCCTGTTCGCGGTCGTCCTGGGCGGCGCGATGATCACCATTAGCCACATGATCGCGCGTTGGTTCAACGACAAGGGCGCGAGTTCGAACGCTGTCACCGGCACCCGCTTTCTGATCACCCTGGCCGCCGCGATCGGCTTTGAGGCGACAATCGGCCCACCCCTGTCACCGAGCACCGCCCAGGGCTTGCTCCTGCTGACAGGCACCGCTTTCGCGCTGATCGTTATCCCGGCCTATGTGATCCAATTGGGGATCGCCCGCGCGTCACCGCTGGCGGTGAACGTCATTCGCGCGCTCGGCCCGGTATCGGTTTTTGCCTTCCAACAGATCGACGGCCGGCTTCAGTTCTCGGGCCCGACCTTGATCTGCGTCACGGCGTTTTGCGTCTCCGCCATAGGAGCGAGCCTGTTTCGTGCCTGGAACGAGGTCAAATCGGCCTCAATCCCGGTAACGGAAAAAGCCGGTTAAGGCCCCTATTCCGCCGCCACCTGATCCGCGACCTTCTCCAATCGCGCGGCGCTGAACTTCAATTCGGGGATCTTGCCGAACGGGTCGAGCGCCGGGTTGGTGAGCATATTCGCCGGCGCCTCGACATAGCAGAACGGGATGAACACGACCCCGTCCGGCACGTCTCGGTCGCTGCGCGCCGCAAGCTCGATCTCGCCACGCCGCGTCGCCACTCGGACCTTGTCACCCGGCACGATCCCAGACCTGGAAAGATCGCTCGGCGAGATATGCACATGCGGTTCCGGCTCCAGCGTGTCCAGCACGCTGGCCCGCCGCGTCATCGCGCCGGTATGCCAATGCTCCAGTAGCCGTCCCGTGGTCAGCACCAGCGGGAACTCCGCGTCCGGAACTTCGTCCGGTGGCAGGATATCGCAAGGCACCAGCTTGCCGCGCCCGGTCGCGGTGGGGAAACCTTCGCCGAAGATCACCGAGTGTCCTTCCGAGGTCTCGTCATCACACGGATAGGTCACGGCGCTCTCGCGCTCCAGCCGATCCCAGGTGATACCGGTCAGTGACGGCATCATCATCCGCATCTCGGCGAAGACGTCGGCGGCGCTGGTATAGGTCCAGTCGAGGCCGATCCGGTTGGCGATCTCCTGGATGATCCACCAGTCCTGGCGCGCCTCGCCCGGCGCGTCGATCGCCTTGCGACCCATCTGCACCCGGCGGTCGGTATTGGTGAACGTCCCGTCCTTCTCGGGGAAGGCGGTGGCCGGCAGTACCACATCCGCGAAGGCGGCGGTTTCGGTCAGGAACAGGTCCTGGACCACCAGATGCTCAAGCCGCGACAGGGCCGTCCGCGCGTGGTTCTGATCCGGATCGGACATCGCGGGGTTTTCGCCCATGATGTAGCAACCCTTGATCTCGCCGTCATAGATCGCGTTGGTAATCTCGACCACGGTCAGCCCTTTTTCATGGTCGAGTTCCATGCCCCAGAACTCTTCCCAGCGGCTGATCTGATCATCCGCGCCGACCGGCTTGTAGTCGGGATAGAACATCGGAATCAGGCCTGCGTCCGACGCGCCCTGGACATTGTTCTGTCCGCGAAGCGGGTGCAGACCGGTTCCGGGCCGTCCGACATGTCCGCAGATCAGCGCCAGCGAGATCAGGCACCGGGCGTTGTCGGTGCCATGGGTGTGCTGGGAGATCCCCATGCCCCAGAAGATGATCGCGCTCTTGGCGTTGGCATAGGTGCGGGCCATCTCGCGGATCCGGTCCGCCTCGATGCCGCAGATCGGCGCCATGCGTTCCGGCGTGAACTCGGCGGTGCGGGCCTTCAGATCCTCGAAACCCTCGGTGAAACCCTCGACATATTTCTGGTCATAGAGACCCTCGGCGATGATCGTGTTGATCATCCCGTTCAGCATCGCCACGTCGGAACTCGGGCGGAACTGGATCATATGCGTCGCGTGGCGCGAGAGTGCTTGGCCGCGCGGGTCCATGACGATCAGGATTGAGCCGTCCTTGGCCGCGTTCTTTATAAAGGTCGCGGCGACGGGATGGTTCACCGTCGGATTGGCGCCGATCACGATGATCACATCGGCGTTGCTCGCCTCGGCGAAAGGCGCGGTGACGGCGCCGGAACCGATGGTCTCCATCAAAGCGGCAACCGAGGAGGCATGGCAAAGCCGGGTACAGTGGTCGACATTGTTGGTCCCGAAACCGGTGCGTACCAGTTTCTGAACCAGATAAGCCTCTTCGTTGGAGCCCTTGGCCGACCCGAAGCCGGACAGGGCGGAGCCGCCATCACGATCGCGGATGGTCTTGAGACCCGAGGCCGCGCGATCCAGCGCCTCTTCCCATGTCGCCTCGCGAAAATGAGTGAAGGGATTGGCCGGGTCCATCGGCAGCGAGGCTGACTTCGGCGCATCGTCGCGGCGGATCAGCGGCACCGTCAGTCGCTCGGGATTATGGACATAATCAAAGCCGTAGCGTCCCTTAACGCAGAGCCGCCCCCGGTTCGCCGGCCCGGCGCGGCCATCGACAGAGATGATCTTCTCGTCCTTGACGTTGAAGGTGAGCTGGCAGCCGACCCCGCAATACGGGCAAAGGCTATCGACGGAGCGGTCGGGCGCGTTGGCGAAGACACCCTTGTCGTCCAGCGCGGCCTTGGGCATCAACGCGCCGGTCGGACAGGCTTGCACGCACTCACCACATCCCACGCAGGTGCTTGCGCCCATATCGTCGCCGAGATCGAAAACGATATGCGCGCCGGGGCCCCGCCCGGCCATGCCGATCACGTCATTAACCTGGATCTCGCGGCAAGCCCGTACGCAGAGGCCGCACTGGATACAAGCATCCATATTGACCGCGATCGCGGGATGACTGGAATCGGCGGTCGGGCGCTCGTGGACCGGGAAGCGGCTTTCGGACAGTTCCATCCCATCGGCGAAACGCCAGAGCGTCGAGGATGGGTCATGCGCCTCGGCCTTGGCCGGCTGGTCCGCGAGGAGGAGTTCCATGACCATCCGGCGCGAGGCCTTGGCCCGATCCGACGCGGTGGTGACCTTCATGCCATCAGCCGGCTCGCGGATACAGGAGGCGGCCAGCGTGCGCTCGCCCTCGATCTCGACCATGCAGGCGCGGCAGTTGCCGTCGGCGCGATAGCTATCGGCGGGCTTGTAGCAGAGATGCGGGATCTCCGTGCCGAGCCGGTCGGCGACCTGCCAGATCGTCTCCCCAGGCGCGGCGGTTACCTGCTTGCCATCGAGTTCGAAAGTGATGCTATCGGTCATATCCGGGTCTCCGCCGTGAAGGCAGTTTGAATTTGGTAGCGCGCGCGGTCACATCTCATCGGGAAAGAACCTCATAACCGCGCTGAGCGGGTTGCTGGCCGCTTGGCCGAGGCCGCAGATGGAGGCGTCGCGCATGGTCGCGGACAACTCATTCAGCAGGCCGGTGTCCCACGTGTCGGCCATCATCAACTTGACCGCTTTTTCGGTCCCGACCCGGCAGGGCGAGCATTGCCCGCAACTCTCATCCTCGAAGAACCGCAGCAAGTTAAGCGCGGCATCCTTGACCGAGTCTTTGTCGGACAGGATCACCACCGCGTGGCTACCGACGATACAGCCGTATTTCTCAAGCTGCCCAAAGTCGAGTTTTTCGTCCGCCATGCTGGCCGGCAGGATTCCACCGGATGCACCACCCGGCAGATAAGCACGGAATTCATGACCGTCGAGCATGCCGCCACAATAATCCTCGATCAGCTCGCGCGCGGTGACACCGGCGGGCGCCACCTTGACCCCCGGATTCTTCACCCGCCCGGACACGGAATAGCTGCGGAATCCGGGATGCCCTTCCTTGCCCTGGTCGTTGAACCAGGCCGGGCCTTTCTGGACGATGTCGCGGATCCAGAACAGCGTCTCGACATTGTTAACCAGGGTCGGGCGATCGAAGATGCCGACCTGGGCAACATAGGGCGGGCGGTGTCGGGGATAGCCGCGCTTGCCCTCGATCGACTCGATCATCGCCGATTCCTCGCCGCAGATATACGCGCCGGCGCCGCGCCGTAGATGGACGCGGGTGTGCGCGACCAGCCCCTCGGCCTCCAGCCCGGCGATTTCCAGCTCCAGCAACTCGCGGATCTCGGGATATTCGTCACGAAGATAGAAATAACAATCCTCGGCCCCAACCACCCAGGCACCGATCAGCATGCCTTCCAAGGTGCGGTGCGGGTCGCGCTCCAAATAGTAGCGATCCTTGAAGGTTCCGGGCTCGCCCTCGTCGGCGTTGACCGCCAGAACCTTGCGGCCCTCGACGGCGCGTACCAGCCCCCATTTGCGCGGTGTCGGAAATCCCGCGCCACCAAGACCGCGCAGGGCTGACTGCCCCAAGATCTCCAGCAACTCCTCGGGCTTGCGCGCACCACTCAAACATTCGCGCAGCAAGGCATAGCCTCCCTCGGCCAGGTAATCATCAAGGCGTGTCGGCTCGATATGCCGGTGTTGGGACTCGCCCGACAGCGCGGCCTCGCCGGCCGAGACGGCCTTGGCGACATCAGCGTTCTCAACCAGACCGTGACCGACCGCGACAACCGGCGCCTTGTCGCACGCCCCCATGCAGGGCGCGCGCACGACCCGAATCTCCTTGCCGGTTTCCGCCTCGATCTCGGCCAGCAAGCGTTCCGCGCCGAACATCTCGCAGGTCAGGCTGTCACAAACCCGGATCGTCACCGCCGGCGGCGGTGTCTCGTTTTCCCGAACGATGTCGAAATGCGCGTAGAAGGACGCGACTTCGTAGACCTCGGCCATTGCCATCCGCATCTCGTGGGCGAGCCCCGCCAGGTGCGCCGCCGAGATATGCCCGAAGCGATCCTGGAAGAGATGCAGATGCTCGATCAGCAGGTCCTTGCGGCGCGGCCGGTTGCCGAGGGTTTTTTGAACCTCCTCCAGCGCCACCGGGTCGATCTGCCGGCCCTTGGGGAATGGCCGGCCTCCGCGCCGCCCTCCCCCGCTGCCGCGCTTGAAGGCGCGATCGCCGCTCTCGGCGGGATCGGTGCGCGTGGAGCCAGTGGGCGCCGGGGTATCGGACATGGTGGTACTTCCAGTCTGGTGCTAGCCGTCTTCGGTATTGAGCAGGATATACTAATCCGGCGCTGTTCCGATATCGACCGAGATCACAACCTCATCGACACCAATGATCAATCGATCTTCCATATGGCGGAAAACAGTGATCAGACGTCGAAGCCGGGTAGTGATCTCGATCCGATGCGTGGGGTGCTCCATGGGCGCGACGCCGGCTTCAAGATATATTAACCGCCGGGACCATAGAATCCGACGGAACCACTTAGCCAACGGGGGTGCCCGCCATGCGGTTGGACGCACGTGTAGTCGATCAGCTGCTCTCTCGCCTGTTCCACGATCTGATCGGGCCGACGAGCGCAACGTCAAACGGCATCGAACTTCTCGAGGAGTTCGGCCCCCGGGGCAACGACCCGATCGCGGTCGAGGCACTGGATCTCATCGGCGCCAGCGCCCGACAATCCGCCGATCGGCTGAGCTATTTTCGCCTGGCGTTCGGCGGGGCCGGCAATAGCGCCGAGCATAGCGTGGCGACGGCGCGACAGGTTGCCGAGGCCTATTTCTCCTCCCGGAAGATCACGCTCGACTTCGCCGCCGCGGTCGACGACACCGCGCAACCTCCGGCGGGCATCATCAAAACGCTTCTCGCGTCGCTTCTCCTGATGGCCGACTCGCTGCCGAGACAGGGACGGGTTTCCGTCGAGATCGCCGTGGACTGGAGCATGACCCTAACGGCGGCGGGGGCTGGCGCGATGATAGAGTCCGGCTCGATTGACAGCCTTCATGCCGCCGATTGGACGGAGGGATTGAACACCCGGACCGTGATCGGCGCCACGGTTGGCCATACCGCTCGGCGATTTGACCTGGATCTCGAAACGCCCGGGGAAACCGATATCGCGCGTCTGACACTTCGACCCAAGAACGGCTAGTCAGGCTTCGGCCCCATGTCTTTGGTCTCGGCCCCGCCAAGGAAGGCGCTTTCCGCTACATCCTGAAAACGCCAAACTTGGTCTCCTCGATCGGACGGTTTAGCGCCGCCGAAATCGACAATCCCAGCACTTCGCGGGTATCCGTCGGATCGATAATGCCGTCATCCCAAAGCCGAGCCGAGGCGTAATAGGGATGACCCTCGGCCTCATATTGAGCACGCACCGGTGCCTTGAAGGCCTCTTCCTCCTCGGCGCTCCAGGTCTCGCCCCGCGCTTCCATGCCGTCGCGCCGGACGGTGGCGAGGACGCTGGCCGCCTGCTCGCCCCCCATCACGGAAATCCGACTGTTCGGCCACATATAGAGCATGCGTGGTGAATAAGCCCGCCCGCACATGCCGTAGTTTCCGGCCCCGAAAGAGCCACCAATGATCACGGTGAATTTCGGCACCTGGGCGCAGGCCACCGCCGTCACCAGCTTGGCGCCGTCCTTGGCGATACCGCCGGACTCGTATTTCCGTCCCACCATGAAACCGGTGATGTTCTGCAGAAACACCAGGGGAATACCGCGCTGACAGCACAGCTCGATGAAATGCGCGCCCTTTTGCGAGGATTCGGAGAACAAGATGCCGTTATTCGCAATAATGCCGACGGGATAGCCGTGGATATGCGCGAAACCGCAGATCAAGGTCGAGCCGTAAAGTGCCTTGAACTCGTCCAGTTCGCTGCCGTCCACGATCCGGGCGATGACCTCGCGCACATCGTAGGGAATGCGGGTGTCGGTCGGGACGACGCCGTGCAACTCGCTTGGATCAAACGCCGGCTCAACCACCTCTCGGGTCTTGATATTCGGCTGCTTCACCCGGTTAAGGTGACCGACGATCCGCCGCGTGATCGACAGCGCATGGGTATCGTCGGCGGCATAGTGATCGGTAACGCCCGAGATCCGGCTATGCACGTCGGCGCCGCCCAGATCCTCGGCGCTGACCACCTCGCCGGTGGCCGCCTTCACCAGTGGCGGGCCGCCGAGAAAGATCGTTCCCTGATTGCGCACGATCACCGCTTCATCGCACATGGCGGGCACATAGGCCCCGCCGGCGGTGCAGCTTCCCATGACCACGGCGATCTGGGGGATGCCCATCGCCGACATGTTCGCCTGATTGTAAAAGCTTCTGCCGAAATGCTCCCGGTCCGGGAAGATATCCCCCTGATGCGGAAGATAGGCGCCGCCCGAATCCACCAGATAGATCACCGGCAGGTTGTTCTCACGCGCGATCTCCTGAGCCCGGAGATGCTTCTTCACGGTCATTGGATAGTAGGTGCCGCCCTTGACCGTGGCGTCATTGCAGATCACCACGACTTCCTCGCCGGCGACCCGGCCGATGCCGGTCAGGACCCCCGCCGAGGGGGCGTCGCCGTCATACATTCCATGGGCGGCGAGCTGCGAGAATTCGAGAAACGGCGCGCCCGGGTCGATCAGGGTATTGATCCGATCCCGCGGCAACAGTTTTCCGCGATCGGTATGCCGCTTGCGGGCGCGGTCTCCGCCGCCTTGCTTGACTGCCTCGACCTGGGCGCGCAGATCCGCCACGAGGTCCGCCATATGCGCGGCGTTCTCCCGAAACCCCTCGGAGCGGGTGTCTATCTGACTTTGTATGACCGGCATCGCCGCACGCTCCTACCAGGGAATATCGCCGCCATCATAGGCCAGGAAACGCCCGTTGTCGGCCTGGGTAAAGCCGAGGATCTGGCCTTTCATGCCGGTCACGCTCTGAACCGGTGTCACCGGGGCCGCCGCGCCGCCCATGTCGGTGCTTACATGACCCGGAT
>JADHLJ010000202.1 GCA_016780745.1 Alphaproteobacteria bacterium
GGTGCCACCGATCCGCACCGCCGAATAGCCGTTCATCGCCCGGAAGATCGCGACGGTCTTGCACATGCCCGCCTCGATCACCCCCATGGCCATGCCGATCAGCGCCTCGATCGACGAGCCGCCGCCATGCACGTCCATGTAGAAATTAAGCCGGATACCCAGATCTCCCGCGACAAAGGGCGAGAAGGTCGAGTCATTGCCGGAATAGCTGAACATGCCGTCGATATCGTCGGCGTTCATGCCCGCGTCCTTCATGGCGTTGGAGATCGCCCAGGTCGCGAGCGAGCGCGTCGACTCCTCGGAGCCCCGACGATACGAGGTCTCTCCCACGCCGCAGATCGCGTATTTACCCCGCAGAAACTTGCCGGAACTGGCGTCATGATCGGAAACGCTGGATAATGACATGCGCTCGCCTCCCCTTGTGCGTTCGTTAAAGCCTAACGCGCGGCGCGGCGACTAGGGAGAAAACAGCCACGCGATGGCGTATTATCACGGGTGTGAAGTAGATGACGGGAAACAAAGCCATGCCGCCACCACTTACCGGATACACAGACCGTTTCTCCGCCACCCCGGGCGGCAAGATCGCTTTCAAGATAAGCAGCGCCTTCGAGGAGCCCTACGACGTCGACGTGGTGCGGGTCATCCATGGCGATCCCAATCCCGATGGGCCGGGCATAAAGCTTCGGGCGGTGAAAACCAGTATCGAGGGACGCTACCCCTCGCGATTTCAGCCCACTCACCTCGGCTCTTATGCCGTCGCCGACCAGACACCGGTGCTCGACGGGCTCGGCGCGTTCTCGGTCGCGGCAACGATCTGGCCGACTCTGCCAGACAAGGGCCCGCAGGCCGTGATCTCGAAAGGGGATCCGGAGACCGGCGCCGGCTTCGCGTTGGAAATCGGACCGGACGGCGCGTCCTTCACCGTGGGCGATGGCGCGGGTGGCGAGACGCGGGTCGTGGTCGGCAAGCGGATGCGGCGCCACCACTGGTATCGTGTCCATGCCAGCCATGATCCATCGACGGGCACCCTTACCGTCAGCCAGGAACCGTTGAAAGCCGAACATGGCGTCGATGACGCCGGCACCGAGAGCCTCGCGCTAAAGGGCCCGGCGGGTTTGGAAACGCCCCAGCCGTTGCTGGTCGCGGCGCGATCGGGCCGCGTGATCCACCATCACTTCAACGGCAAGATCGAGGATCCGTTCATCGCCGCCACGGCGGATCACGCGGCGCTACGGGCTCTGCCACCGGGCAAGCTGCCTGACACGACACTGCTCGCCATGGATTTCGGGCGGGATTTCTCGAATGTACGCGTTCACACTAACGCGCCGGCGCGCGAGCTTAGCCATTCAATCAACACAACAAGCCCCCCACCAATCACCTTCAACCCCGGTACGGACGATCCGGCGAGGCCCGCCGCGCGGCTTGTAAATCTGCCGGCCCGCGGGGTCACCGGCTCGAACTGGGACGGCACCGAGATGTCGTTCCCGCACGCTCCCGAGCAATATCGAGCGATCCATTTCCACGACGATGACCTGGCCGATTGCGGTTGGGAGGACGACTTCGTCTTCGATATTCCCGAGGATATGCCGAGCGGTATCTATGGCTGTCGGATCAGGTGCCAACACGCCGAGGACGTGATCCCGTTCTCCGTCCGGCCCAAGAAAGGCAAGCCGACCAGCGACGTGGTGTTTCTCGCTTCGACCTTCACCTATCAGATCTACGCCAATCACACGCGCAATGTGAGCGACCACAAGTTTCGCGAGAAAGGCAAACGCTGGGGCGCGGCGCAATACCTGCCGGACGACCATTCGGACTACGCGCATTCCACTTACAATCTGCACACCGACGGCAGCGGGGTCGGCTATTCCACGCGCCTGCGCCCGATCATGACCATGCGGCACAATTTCCTGACCTTCGATGACCCGTATGGCTCGGGGCTGAGGCACTTTCCCGCCGACACTCATCTGATCGACTGGCTCGACGCCATGGATCACGATGTCGACATCATCACCGACGAGGATCTGGACGACGAGGGGGTGGAGCTGATCGCGCCGTACAAGGTCGTGCTGACCGGCTCGCACCCGGAATATCACACCAAGGGCACCTTGGACGCGCTGATGGAATATGCCCACGAGCGCGGTGGGCGGCTGATGTATATGGGCGGCAACGGCTTTTACTGGCGGGTGGCGCGCAGCGAGGATTGGCCGGGCGCGCTGGAAATCCGTCGGGCCGAGGGTGGTATCCGCGCTTGGGCCGCCGAGCCGGGAGAGTACTACAACGCCTTTGATGGCCAATATGGCGGGCTCTGGCGGCGCAACGGCAGGCCGCCGCAACAACTGGCCGGCGTCGGGTTTTCGTCGCAAGGCGCCTTCGAGGGATCCTATTACCGACGAACCGATGGCGGCGACGATCCCCGGGCCGCTTGGATCCTGGAAGGCATCAACGAGGAGATTCTCGGTAATTTCGGGCTGTCTGGCGGCGGCGCGGCGGGGTTCGAACTTGACCGCGCCGACATTCGCCTCGGCACGCCGGAGAACGCGGTGGTCATCGCCTCCTCCGAGAGCCATCAACCCAGCTTCATCGCGGTGCTCGAGGACCAGCTCTCCCAGCGCAACACCGTCACCGGCGTGCCGCATGACAAGCTGATCCGCGCCGACATCACCTATTTCGAGACCGCCAATGGCGGCGCGGTTTTCTCGGTCGGCTCGATCACCTTCTGCGGGAGCCTGTCGCACCAGGATTACAAGAACAGCATCTCGCGGATGATCGACAACGTTCTGCGGCGCTTCAAGGAAGGTTAACCGCGTCGTCTCCCGCGCCCACCACCAAGGCCACCTTGTCCTTCAGCCTCATGATCCTTGCCTCCCAAGCACTTGGATTTCGCGCTTACATCTTGCCGAGCCCGCCGAACCGCCTCAACCTTGCCAATGAAACCATTCAAGTGATCCCGACCGTGCTTGCGCCGCGCGAAGGGAGCAACTGGGAGAAGACAATGCACCTTTCCGTCGCCGAAGCCCGCGCCCTGGTCGAAGCCGTCATGAAATCACTTGGACATGACAAGGACGATGCCTGGATCATCGCCGACCACATCATCGATAGCGAGTTGCGCGGCTTGAATTATGGGGGTCTGCCCCGGGTGGTCAGCATCATCGAGCGGATCGGGCGCACCGGAAAAGCCGCCAAGCCGGTCGAAACCATGCACGAGACGCCGGTCTCCGCGCGCCTCGCCGGCAATGACAATGTCGGCTATGTGGTCGCCTATCGCGCCACCGAAACCGCCATCGCCAAGGCCAAGGCCAGCGGTATCTCGATGGTTGGGGCCGACGGCACCTGGTACACCGGCATGCTGTCCTATTTCGCCGAAATGGCGGCGGCCGAGGGGTTGTTGACGATGATCGCGTCAAACGCCTCGCCCTGGGTCGCGCCACATGGCTCGGTCGACGGACGTTTCGGCACCAACCCGATCTGTTTCGGTTTTCCCAGCACCGGCGACCCGGTGATCTGGGATATCGGGACCTCCTCGATCATGCATGCCGAGGTCCTGCTGGCCCGGCGCCTGGGCCAGCAAATCCCCGAGGGCAAGGCCTTTGGCCCCGACGGCGCGCCGACCACCGACCCGGACACCGCCCTTGCCGGCGCCTTTACGCCCTGGGGCGGTCACAAGGGCGCCGGGCTCGGCATGGTGGTGCAGATGCTGGGCATGCTCGCGGGCTCCCCCGCCGACGTGCCGGAGATGGCGGATTTCGGCTATCTCATGGTCACCATGAAGCCGGATCTGATGATGCCCGAGGCCGAGTACCGCCAGAAGGTCACGGATTATGCCGACTCGGTCCGGGCCGCCCGCCCGGTCGCCGGCGGCGGCCCGGTCCGCATGCCCTTCGACCGCTCCGTCGCGGACCGCCGCGCGGCGCTGGAGCGGGATCGGATCGAGGTGACGGATCTGGTTCTGAACCGGCTGCGCGAGGTCGCGGGGTAACGGCGTTAAGTTTGACGCGTCCATGTCAAAGTGGCGACACGCTAACCCGCTCCCCCTCGAATCCGTCGTCCTCGCGTAAGCGGGGACCTCCGATAAACAATCAACATCGCCGGCTCGTTCAACGAAGAAGAGGTCCTCGCCTTCGCGAGGACGACGGTCGAGGTTTTGCCTGACACTAGCGCGCCGCCGCCAAGCCAGACTCGCTAGACGGCGGCGTTAATCATCGCCCAGCCTGCCGCATTAGCTCTTCCTCGACCTCGACCAGACGATCCTTACCGAAGAACATCTCGTCACCGACGAAGAAAGTCGGGCTGCCGAAGGCGCCGCGGTCGACGCTGGCCTGGGTGTTGGTGATCAACTTGTCCTTGATCGGCTGTTCGGTGATCCGCTGGAGAATGTGGCCGCCGTCGAGGCCCGCCGCGTCGAGGGTCGCGCGAATAATTTCGGGATCATCCATCTTCAGCTGGTTCTCCCACATCGCCGCGTAAACCGCCTCGATATAGTCCTCGTAGTACCCTTCCTCCTGGGCCACCAAGGCGCCACGAATGATCTGCACCGTGATCACCGGAAAGTGCGGGTTGCGCTGGTACTTGTCGAAGCCGTGCTTGGCAATGAAGCGCTGCATTTCGAGTTGCAGGTATTCCGGCTTGTTCTTGATCTCGCCAAATTGCTCCATCGGCGAGCGGTTGTTGGTCATCTTGAAAATGCCGCCCAGCAGCACCGGCACGTAGGTGCATTTCACACCGGTTCGCGCCTCGATCCCAGGTATCAGCCGGTGGGACATATAGGTATTGGGGCTACCGAAATCGAAATGGAACTCAAAGGACACCATGCCCATATTCCCCTCAGGAGTTGATTTGCCGGAATTTAATCGGGAAACCGAGGCCAAGTCACTGTACAACTGAGCCCATGATCGGCGCCGCGCGCGCCGACGGCAACAATCGGGACGACGGATCGTGGACGCCATCACCCAAGAAAGCCTGAGCGAGACCGGTTGGGACGCCGTTGCCTTCGACAACAGCTATGCCCGGCTACCCGAGGCCTTTCACACCCGGCTTGATCCCACCCCGGTTTCCAACCCGCGGCTGGTGAAGGTGAACACGGCCCTCGCCGAGGCGATCGGCATCGATCCCGAGATCCTGACCAGCACCGATAGCACCGGCGTGCTGGCCGGCAACCTGATCCCGGAGAAGGCCGAGCCTCTGGCGATGGTCTATGCCGGTCATCAATTCGGCAATTGGGTGCCGCGTCTGGGCGACGGACGCGCTATTCTGTTGGGCGAGGTTGTCGGACCGGACGGTATCCGCCGGGATATCCAACTCAAAGGCTCTGGCCCGACACCGTATTCCCGGATGGGCGACGGGCGCGCCGTGCTGGGCCCGGTGATGCGTGAATACATCGTCAGCGAGGCGATGGCGGGCCTCGGCATCCGTACTTCCCGCGCGCTTGCCATGGCGACCACCGGCGAGATTGTCCGCCGCGAGGGGCCGGAGCCCGGCGCCATCCTCACCCGCGTCGCCGCCAGCCACATCCGGGTCGGGACCTTCCAGTACTTCCATGGCCAACGCGACGAAGCCTCGATCAGGACCCTCGCCGAACACGTCATCGACCGGCACTATCCCGCCGCCAGAGAGGCCGAGGATCCGTATCTGGCGCTGCTTGAGGCGGTGGCCCTCAACACCGCCGAGCTGATCGGGTCCTGGATGCTGGTCGGCTTTATCCACGGGGTGATGAATACCGACAATTGCACCATCTCGGGCGAGACCATCGATTACGGCCCCTGCGCCTTCATCGACACCTTCCACCCCGAGACCGTCTTTAGTTCCATCGATACCGGCGGGCGCTATGCCTATGACCAGCAGCCGTCGATCGGTCTGTGGAACGTCACCCGCCTCGCCGAAACCTTGTTGGTCCTGTTAGACGTGAACCAGGACGCGGCGATCGAGAAAGCCAAACAGGCTCTCGCCGGCTACTGGCCGCGGTTCGAGCAGGTTTTCCATGGCGGCCTCTGCGCCAAGATCGGCCTACCGACGGCGGAAAAGCCGGATTTCGAGCTGGCCTTGGATTTACTGACCCGCATGGCCAACCAACAGGCTGACTTCACCCTAACATTTCGGCGCCTGTCGGACGCGCCGGCGGGTGATATCGCCGCCACCGCGATGGTTCGCATGTTGTTCGATGATCCCACCGCCTATGACGAATGGGACGCGAAATGGCGAGAGCGTTTCACTGGCGACGACCTAGCCCCGACGGCGCGGCGCGCGGCCATGCGCGCGGTCAATCCGGCCTTTATTCCCCGCAATCACCAAGTCCAGCGCGCGATCGATTTCGCCACCCAAGCCGAGGATTTCGGCCCGATGGAGGAATTACTGTCGGTGGTGGTCTCCCCCTTCGAGGATCATCCGGGCCAAGAACATCTCGCCCTGCCGCCGACCTCGGATCAGGCGGTCACGCAAACCTTCTGCGGCACCTGATCAGCCGTAAACGGCCTTCTCGCCCGGTGCCGGGGTGCCGCTGAAGCTGCCCTTGGCGAGCACCGCGTCGCGTCCGCCATGACGCTCCACCAGAGCCGCTTGGTCGGCCTTGGCACGCCTGTCGACTTCCTCGGGATCGCAAATCCGGTGCAATTCCGCCGAAAGATCCGCGACCACGCCCGCATGTTCTGAATCAGCCGCCAGATCATTGCGTTCCAGCGGGTCCGCCTCCAGGTCAAAGAGCTGAGCCGGGAAGCCGACATAGTGGACATATTTGAAACGGCCCTTGCGGATCATGAAGGCGCCGCTCGCCGCCGCGACCGCGTGATATTCCGAGAGCACGGCGCGTTCCATGTCATCGGCGGCATTGGCGGTATCCCACAGGGATTGTCCCGGCAGGTTAAGCTCCGCGTCCGTTAGGCTCTCGCCGACACCTTCCAAAATCGTCGGATAGGCGTCCAGCAGGCTGACGGGAGTCGCAACGATTTTGCCACTGGGAACCTCGGGGCCCCGCGCTATCATCGGGATACCGGCGGATTCCTGGTACATGTTCGACTTTCCCCAGAGCCCGCGCGCGCCGAGATTATCACCGTGATCACTGGTGTAGATCACCCGCGTCGTCTCCGCCAATCCGGCCCCGTCCAAGGCCGCGAGGACCTTGCCGACATTGTCGTCCAGGAACGAACACAGCCCGTAATAGGAGGCAATGGCAATCCGCCGGGTCTCCTCGGTGAAGAACCGGTCGTAGATCTGACAGCCCGCCAACGCCTCGATCCAGGGATGCCGCGGCACCCCGTCACCCGGGCGATCCCGAGGCGCGGGCATGCTCTCCGGGGGATACATCTCGAAATATTCCGGCGGCGCGATCAGCGGGAAATGCGGGCAGACCATCGAGACGAACAGGACCCAGGGCCGATCGAGCCCCGGCGCGTCCTCGGTCAACCAGCGGCGAGTCTCCTCGACGATCTGGCGGTCATACTGGATATAGCTTGAGTCGCCGGGCCCAATTTTCTCCGCCAATGCCTTCACCCGGTGCCGTACCGGCAATTCATCGCGCACCGCGCCCATCACATCGCCGACCCCATCGACCACATGCATGGGATGCACCTGGGTGTCGAACCCGGTCGGATCCGCCTCGTCCCGGTAATGCAGCTTGCCGATCGATAGCACCGTGTGCCCGGTCTCCCGCAGCCTGTGCCCCCAGCCCTTGATCCGGCCATCATAGGGATGCGCGTTGCACCAATACCCGGTGTCGTGAACCGGCCGCCCGGTCGCGAAGGCCGCCCGCGCCGGCACGCAGATCGGAGAAGCGGTATAGGCGGCGCTAAAGCGCGTACCCTCGCTGGCTAGTCGATCCAGATTCGGTGTTTGAACAATCGGATGCCCGGCACAGCCCATCGCGCCGGTCTGATGTTCGTCGGACATGATGAAAAGCAGGTTGGCGGGCGTGGTGGCCATGGCAAGCATCTCGTCGCGGTCAACGGGACGAAGACCTTGCGATGGATCGCGGGCCAGGGCAAGCGTCGAGGAAAGAAGTGGTGCCGCGGGAGGGATTTGAACGCTCGACCTCCCCCTTACCAAGGACGCACGAGCGACAAACGCATTGAAAGTTACACGACTTTTGCCCACCGCCCCGTTCCCAAAGGAAGAGGTTAAAAATGTGTACCTAAATGACTGATAGACTCAATCTTGGGCCGACTAAGATTATTTTTAGAACTTACCGTTACACTCCAAACGACTTCAAACTCGTCTCGACCCTCACCGCACTCCACCCGCTCGGTCTCAAAATCGAACGCGCCAGACAGAAGTCCAGTTCCTCTCCTCACATACTCATTCGCGGAACCTCCGAACGCTGAAGCAGACCCAATTCCGCCATATCCCCCCCCCAACACCATCGGCTAAAGGTGGCAAACCAATGCCGAGCCCTCTCAACGGAGATGCCGGTTCATCAGGCACTAACGGATTACTAACTTTCTCCTTAACAACGTTCTTGTACACATCAAATTCAACATTGATTATTGTCGACCAAAACACCTTAGTGCTGACTTTTTTATTGAAATTTGGAGGACTTATTCTCCACGTAGTATTCTGACGTAAAGTTCCTGATTGCGGAGATTGAGTAATTTTCGCACCAAATTCCTCTTGAATTTGCTATCTGACATTCATTTTCAAATAAATACTATTATCATTACCTTTTTCAATAAATAACTTATGCGATTTTCCTCTTATAGATTTAATAAAATCCTCTGTTACTTTGGAGGCAAGCGAGTTTATAAACTCCTCCAACTCAGCAATACTCTGAAAAATCTTGACGTTTCGCGCGCCATCCAAGCGCTGCTCAATTGTCCGAGCCAGCA
>JADHLJ010000203.1 GCA_016780745.1 Alphaproteobacteria bacterium
ACATGAGCGCCCTGTGGAACGCCTCGACGCGGGACCGGCTCGCTTGGCAGTGTGTCGCGCTCAATGATGGTGACCGAGGTAAAGCACTTGGAAAGGACGGAAGCCGCCATCAAGCCGGCCATGCCCGCGCCGATGACGATCGCCTGCTCGCCGACGATTGGCGTCGCGTCGATTGCCGCATTCATCCCAAAACTTCCTCCCGGCTTAGGTTGTTTCTTCCTTGAGGGTTGCTCGATCGAACGCGTCGGCGGGATAGGCTGTCCCAGGCATGCCCGCGGCCGAAATCGCCCCCAATATGCCCAGGATACCGACCGCTAGTAGCGGCAGATCGTAGCTCCCGGAAACATCGAACGCGTATCCCGAGAGCCACGGTCCAAGCGCGCCGCCAATGGCGATGCTCGACATGAAGCAACCCAATAAGCTACCGATTTTTCGGACGCCGAAATACTCCGCTAGAATCGGCGCGATCATCGCGACATAGCCACCGTAACCGACGCCGAAGAGAACCGCGAAAGCGGTCAGGATCGTTGTGTCATCTTGGGCAAAACGCCAGATCAGGAACCCGATCCCCATCGCGAGATACATCGCGGCAATGGAATTGCGGCGGCCCAATCGGTCGGCGGCGGCGGTCAACACCACGCGCCCAAACAGACTGCTCGCGCCGATCACGGTGATCAGAAAAACGCCGGTGCCTTCGCCGAGACCATGGTCGGTGGAATAGGCGACGAGGTGGACAAAGGGCACGAAGATCCCGGCGCAGCAAAACATCGAGGACAACCAAAGCATCGTGAAACCGCGGCTAAGCAGTGCTTTTCGAAGGTCAAAACCACGTGGGTCGGCGCCGGCGACCGTTGTCTCGGGTGGTGCATCCGCGCGTGGGTCGGCCATGAAGCTGGCGGCCGTCGCGCCAACAACAATGGCCGTCGCGCCAAGAGTCCACATGGTATCCCGCCAGTCCCACCAATCGATCAGGACAGCCGCGGCTGGTGGCACCACGAGGATACTGATCCCAACCCCCGTGGTGGCGAGCCCCGAGGCCAGCCCTCGATTGCGGGTGAACCAGCGTTGCAACCCCGCGTTGGCCGGCGCGAAAACACAGCCGATCCCGAGCGATACCCCGATCCCGAACCCGATATAGACTTGCCAAATCTCCTCGGCCCCGCTCGCGTAGATCAACCCGACGCCTAGCCCCAGCATGCCGAACAGACAAACCGGTCGGGTGCCAAAACGATCCGCGGCCGGGCCGCTCAGGATGCCCATGGTGGAATAGGTACCGCCGATGATCGAGAAAACCAGCGAGGTTTCCGCCCGGTCGGCGGCGAAGGTCGTGGCCAGCGGCTTGAAGAACACGCCGAAACTGTACGCCGCGCCGTAGCCGATAAACATCAGCATGAAGGCCGCGCCGGCCACCACCCAGGCCCAGGCGCCGTCGACCCGGCGTCCCGTTGCGCGTGGGGCGCTCACCTTGGGATAGTCACGCGAGCGCTCACGGCGTGGCGGGCCGGCTGTAAACGTCTTTTTCGGTGAGCTTGCCGTCACGGAACGTATAGCGCTCAACCCCGACCTTGGCGAAGCGCTCACCGGTCGCGACCTCGGTGCCGGTCATCCGATAGGTCATGAAGGTCGCCTCGGGCGCGTGATTAAAGACCACATCCTCGAACCGGACGTTCTCCGACTTGCCCCGTCGTTCGGCGAAAAACGCCTGAATTTTCTCGCGGCTGTCGAGAACCCGCACATCCTCGCCATCCTGGACCGTCCAGGTGAAATCCTCGGCGACGACTTGATACATCAGGTCCAGATCCTGCTTGAAAAAGGCGCGCCCGAAGGTCTTGAACAATGCGTCTCGTTCCTCGGTGCTGGGCGTCATTGCGAATTCTCCATTTCAAGGGGCTTTCCAAAACGGGGGTCAGTGTCGAGGATTGAGGACACGATGGGCGGGCAAGACCAATCGAGCGGTGGTTCCCGAGGTTCCGTCGCTTTCGAGAGACAAAGTCCCACCGTGGCTCTCGATCAGGGATCGAACGATGGAAAGGCCGAGCCCGGCGCCCTCGGTTGCGTGGTAGGCCCCGGCGTTTCCGCGATGAAACGGCTCCAGCACATTGCCGAGATGCTCGCGCGGTATGCCGCGGCCATTGTCCCGGACGGTGATCGATATCTCGCCCTGGTCCGTAAGCTCCGTGTGGATCACGACCTCGCCGCCGGGATTGCTGAACTTGATCGCGTTGTCGATCAGGTTCAGGAGCATTTGGCGCACCCGCTGGCCGTCGGCCAAGACCTGAACGCCCGGTGCGTTGTCTTGCAAGATCACGGTGACGGAGGCGCGTTGGCTGGGCTCGGAAAGCAGCGAGACAGCCCATTCGATCTCGGGGAACAGGTCCAGGCGCTTTTCGTCCAGATCAAGCTGTTCGGCGTCGATGCGAGACAGATCCAGAAGGCCATCGATCAACCCCAACAGATGTCGACTGGAGGTGTGAATGTCTCCGGCATACTCGGCATAGCTCGCCGGTTGCGCCTTGCCCATCACGCCGTCACGAATGACTTCCGAGAAACCGAGTATGGAATTCAGCGGCGTGCGGAGCTCATGGCTCATATGTGCCAGGAATTCCGATTTGGCCCGGCTCGCGGCTTCCACGCGCGCGTTCGCCTCGCGTAGATTGGCCGTCAGATCGAGTAGCTCCATCCGCTGCCGCTCGGCGCCGATATACTGGCGCCAGACGAGCAAAACGAAAACCAGGCTGAGCCCGGCCAGCCCGATAATCAGCCAGCCGACTTTCTCGGCGACCTGGATGTTGTCCGCGCGTATCCGACCGCGCAGTTCGGCGGCCAGTTGAATGGTTGTCGCCGCGAGCCGGTCGACATCCGGACGAAGCGCCTCTAGCCCAAGCCTTAGTCCCGCGAACGCGGTCTCGTCTCCTTCCGCGATGCGGTCGATCGTGGGGACCCATTGCTCCAGCGCGGCCATAAGCTTGAGGTTCAACGCCCTGAAATCCGGGGACGTAAACTGGTCGTTTGGTGATCGGTTCGGGTGGGCGTGGACGCGTTCGTAGACGATGTCGAATTCCAACGCGACTTGATCCAATGTCGCATCCGGCGCGCCATTCTCATAGCGTACCAAATTCGACATCAGGCGTTCGAAATGGGTTTGAATCTGAACCCCGGACAGGCCGCCGCGATCATAGGTCGACTCGCGAAGCCGTTCCTTGGTGTTTTCAATCAGAAAGAAGATGCTGGTGGCGAGCGAAACGAAAAGAATAACCAGCAACACGAACGCAACCCGAGGGCCACGACGCGGTTGGCCGAGCGTTATCTTACCGTGAGAGTCTTGAGCTGCCATACCGACCTAGCACTAAAGATCTCGGTGTTGACTTCGGGGAAGTGGCTGATTGGATAGACAATCCATACGGGCCCCTTATTGCGAACCTTCATGACCGCGCCGTTCCATTTCAAGGCTAGGAAGACATCAAACCGCGTCGCGTCCCCGATCGGGATATCGACACTGTATCCGTCGAGGCCCGAGGCGGTCAAAATTGTCCCATCCGCTCCGACCGCGTCGAGCAGGGCGCTAAGGCGAACGCCTTCAAAGCGTTGAAGGCCCTTGGTGAAATGGGTTTCGGTTTCGAGCTTTTCCGGGCCGAGCGCAAAAAGCGCGTCACGGTCGAAGCTGGCGCCATCGGGGTATTTTTCCGTGTCGATCTTTCCGTCCACGGACAGAATGTTCGCTGTGTGATCCGCGAATACGTCACGACCGCCGCTGGTTAAGGCTACCGCGATCGCGAACAGGATCAGCACTGGGACCAGGGCGCGTCTTGTCAGCGCTTGGCATCGATTGGTGGCAATCGGGTCGGCAACCATGAGGTGTTTCTCCAGGCGATTCGATTATCCGTGCCACCGAGGAGACTTGCAACCGTATGGCCGATAACAACGATTGCATCGTGATCTAACTGTTCATAATTCCAGGGGAGGCGCAAAAAACGGTTCCCTAGAAAATTTGTTCGTATACAAATGATTTTTTGGGGCAGTTCGCGCTTGGCGGCGCTGTATCCCGGCTTTATGTATCGCCTGACATCTCTTCATGGGAACCATCATGAGCGACAATCATCATTCAACCGATGCCCTGATCATCGGCGCGGGTCCGGTAGGCCTTTTCGCGGTATTCGAGCTTGGGTTGCTCGACATCAAGGCGCATCTGATCGACATTCTGGACTATCCCGGCGGTCAATGCGCCGAGCTTTATCCGGAAAAACCGATCTACGACATTCCCGCGATCCCGATCTGCACCGGCCAGGAATTGACCGACAAGCTGATGGCCCAGATCGAGCCGTTTGGCCCGACCTTTCATCTGGGCCAGATGGCCGAATCCCTGGTCAGGACGGATGAGGGCAAGTGGCGGGTCACCACCGATACCGGAACGGTGATCGAGGCGACAGTGATCATCATCGCGGCCGGCGGCGGTAGTTTCGTGCCGAAAAAACCGCCGCTACAGGGGCTGGAGGAATACGAGGGCAGCTCGGTCTTCTATTCCGTGCGCAAGATGGAGCAGTTCCGGGGCAAGAACGTCCTGATCGCCGGCGGCGGAGACTCGGCCCTCGATTGGACCGTCAATCTACATCCCCTCGTGGACAAGATGGCGCTGGTTCATCGTCGCGACGATTTCCGGGCCGCGCCGGACACGGTGAACAAGATGCGGGCTCTGGTCGAGGGCGGTGACATGGCGCTGCATATCGCGCAGTTGAAGGAGTTGAAGGGCGCCAATGGCCAGCTCGAAGCGGTGACGGTCAAGGGCCCGGACGGTGAATACGACATCGAATGCGACACGTTGTTGGCGTTCTATGGCTTGACCATGAAGCTCGGCCCGGTCGCGGATTTCGGCATTAATCTCGACAAGAATCTGATCCCCGTGGATACCGAAAAGTTCGAGACCGATGTTCCGGGGATCTTCGCGATTGGCGATATCAACTGGTACCCAGGAAAATTGAAGCTGATTCTTTCCGGATTTCACGAAGCGGCCTTGATGTCACAGCAGGCTTTCCGTTACGTGTATCCCGAGAAGCGGTTGCGCTTTCAGTACACGACGTCCAGCTCCGACTTGCAGGAAAAATTGGGGGTATCATGAAGATCTTCGTCACCGACCGGGACGGCAAGGAACACGAGATCGCCGGCATCGACGGTTGGCAGATCATGGAATTGATCCGCGACGAGGGTTTGCCGATCAAGGCCGAGTGCGGCGGCTCATGCGCCTGCGCGACCTGCCACGTTTATGTGGACGAGGCTTGGGTGAACAAGCTCGAGGAGAAGGGCGAGGAAGAGATCGACATGCTCGATCTCGCCTTTGACGTCGAGGCGAATTCCCGGCTGTCCTGTCAGCTCACCATGAAGCCAGAGTACGACGGCCTGAAGGTGACCCTTGCGCCGGAGTGATTGCGGCGGGGTTAAGCTCGGTGATTAATGCAGCAGGAAACGCGCGTCCGCGTGTCGGATCTCCGAGCTTGTGTTGAGTGTGCCGCCGGCGACCGTCACGGAATGCAGGCGGCCTTCGATATTGTCTTCCCAGTAGTCCAGAAATTCGCGCAATCGCGGGTAATCCGGCGCGACATCCATGTGCTGCCAGATGAAGCTCTGCAGCAGCGCTGGATGGTCGGGCAGGTGATACAGGATCTCGGCGGTGGTGAGACGTTGGTTCAGAAGAACGGTTTGTGTGGTCGTCACGAAGCTCTCCCTGAAATAGTTTGATCGCGAAATCCAAAAAGTGTGCGGGTTGTTTTCCTGTGAGGCAAGAAGAAAGCATTATAAATCAATAGTTTGGCAGCCATTGTGTAAGAGTGCTGCTATCCGCTCAACGATATCTCATTGGTTCATCCCGTTCAGGTGCCGGGCGAGTTACCGCCAAATCGCAATGGACGGCTAACTTTTTTCGTCGGAAATCTTGACACCCCTCGGACCAGTCACTACATCGCTAGCACTCGCCTGGGGTGAGTGCTAGCAACGTGGTGTTGGTGGTGCTTTCCAGGGGAAATCATTGAAGCTTTTTAGCTAGATATACCGGAGGAATGGCATGGGTTTCAGGCCTTTGCACGACAGAGTGCTGGTTCGCCGCTTGGATGGCGACGAGAAGACCGCGGGCGGGATCATCATCCCGGACACCGCCAAGGAGAAGCCGATGGAAGGCGAGGTTATCGCCGTCGGCCCCGGCGGTCGCGACGATAACGGCAAGGTGACGGCGCTGGATGTGAAAGCCGGCGACATGGTGCTGTTCGGCAAGTGGTCCGGCACCGAGGTGAAGATCGATGGCGAGGATCTCCTGATCATGAAGGAATCCGACATCATGGGTGTCATCGAAGCCACCGCGAAGAAAAAGAAAGCCGCCTAATTCAGGCGTCGACCTAAAGGAGAATCAGTCAAATGGCTGCCAAGGAAGTTAAATTCGGCGCCGACGCGCGCCAGCGGATGCTGAACGGTGTCGACATTCTCGCCGACGCCGTTAAGGCGACTCTCGGTCCCAAGGGCCGTAATGTCGTGCTCGACAAGTCGTTCGGCGCGCCACGGATCACCAAGGACGGCGTGACCGTCGCCAAGGAGATCGAGCTTTCCGACAAATTCGAGAACATGGGCGCCCAGATGGTGCGTGAAGTGGCCTCGAAGGCGAATGACAACGCCGGTGACGGCACGACGACCGCCACGGTTCTGGCCCAGGCCATCGTCAAGGAAGGCGCCAAATCCGTCGCCGCCGGCATGAACCCGATGGATCTGAAGCGCGGCATCGACATGGCCGTTGACGCGGTTGTCGCCGAGCTTGGCAAGAAGTCCAAGAAGCTTTCCGGTTCGAGCGAAGTCGCCCAGGTCGGCACCATTTCCGCCAACGGCGAAGCCGAGATCGGCAAGATGATCGCCCAGGCGATGGAGAAAGTCGGCAACGAGGGTGTGATCACCGTCGAGGAAGCCAAGTCTCTGGCGACCGAGCTGGACGTTGTCGAGGGCATGCAGTTCGACCGCGGCTATCTCTCGCCGTACTTCGTGACCAACTCCGAGAAGATGATCTGCGAGCTGGAAAACCCGTACATCCTGCTGCACGAGAAGAAGCTCTCCAACCTGCAGACGATGCTGCCGGTGCTCGAGGCCGTGGTTCAGAGCAGCCGTCCGCTGCTGATCATCGCCGAGGACATCGAGGGCGAGGCGCTTGCCACGCTCGTCGTCAACAAGCTGCGTGGTGGCCTGAAGGTCGCGGCCGTCAAGGCCCCGGGCTTTGGTGACCGTCGCAAAGCCATGCTCGAGGACATCGCCATCCTGACCGGTGGTACGGTGATCTCCGAGGACCTCGGCATTCAGCTCGAAACCGTCACCCTCGACATGCTGGGCACTTCCAAGCGGGTGAGCATCACCAAGGAAGAGACCACCGTCGTCGATGGCGCCGGCAAGAAGAAGGACATCGAGGCTCGCTGCAACCAGATCCGGGTGCAGTCCGAGGACACGACGTCCGACTACGATCGCGAGAAGCTGCAAGAGCGTCTGGCCAAGCTGGCCGGCGGTGTCGCGGTGATCCGTGTCGGCGGTGCCACCGAAGTCGAGGTGAAGGAGCGCAAGGATCGTGTCGACGATGCGATGCACGCGACCCGGGCCGCGGTCGAGGAAGGCATCATCCCCGGCGGCGGATCGGCTCTGATCTATGCTGGTCGGTCCCTCGACAAGCTCAAGGGCGCCAATGACGACCAGAACGTCGGCATCAACATCGTCCGCAAGGCGATCCAGGCGCCGGCGCGTCAGATCGCTCAGAACGCGGGCGAGGACGGATCGGTCATCGTCGGCAAGCTGCTGGAGTCGAAGGACACCAATTGGGGCTTCGACGCCCAGAAGGGTGTGTTCGGAGATCTGGTGAAGGCCGGCATCATCGACCCGACCAAGGTGGTCCGGATCGCTCTGCAGAACGCCGCCTCGGTGGCTGGTCTGCTGGTGACCACCGAAGCCATGGTCGCCGAGAAGCCGGAGCCGAAGGGCGCCGCCGGTGGAATGGGCGGCGGCATGCCGGACATGGGTGGCATGGGCATGTAAGCCCGCCACCTTTGTTGCAAGACATGGAAACCCCCGGAGCTTGGCTCCGGGGGTTTTCTCTTTTGCGGCGGTTTAGTTCAAGGCAAGTAGTCCGTGCTTAATCAGGCACGGCTTCAGGGCATCTGGGTCCGTGAAATGGTGGACCTGAAACCCAAGCTTGGCCGCGGCATCGATATTGGCGCGGCTGTCATCGACGAAAAGTGTCCGGTCGGGCGTTAACTTGAAACGGGTGATCAGGACCTCGAAGATCGCTGGATCGGGCTTCACGAGACCTTCCTCGCCGGAAACCACCACGCCGTCGAACTCGTTTAGAAAATCGAACCGCGTCTTGGCCATGGCGAAGGTCTCACGACCGTAATTCGTCAATCCATGCACGGGCACGCCGATGCCTTGGAGCGCGCGCATGCAGTCGACGGTGCTCTGGATAGGGCCGGGCAGGGCTTCAAGATGGCGCCGGTAATAGGCCTCGATCGCGTCTCGCCAATCCGGGTGTTTCCGAACAAGTGCCGCGTTTCCCTCGGCGATGGAACGGCCGAGGTCCTGTTGGATATTCCATTGTGGGTCGCAGATGGTGGTCAGGAACCACGCGACCTTGTCCCCGTCCGGCGTGCCGTCTTCGTTCAGAAAGATTTTGCGGTACAGTGTGGGCGGGTCCCAGTGGATCAGGACATTGCCGACGTCCAGGACAACCGCGTCGACGGAGCCAGTACCGTGCGGCATGGCTCAGCCGCCGGAATCGGGATCGATGGCC
>JADHLJ010000204.1 GCA_016780745.1 Alphaproteobacteria bacterium
ATGTCGGCCTCACCGAGGAAATGGCGATGCTTTATCCGGTTGAGCTTTCCGGCGGCATGCAGAAGCGCGTCGGCGTCGCCCGCGCCATGGCCGGAGACCCGGAGCTTTTGATCCTGGATGACCCGACCGCCGGCCTGGATCCGATCCTCACCAATGCGATCCTCGACCTGATCGAGGCCAGCGTGGAAGGCAGCGGTGCCACCGTGCTGGCCATCACCGGGGATATGCGCGCGGCGCGCACGCGCTTCGACCGGATCGCCATGCTGTATGACGGTATTATCCGCTGGCAGGGCGATAGCGGTGCGGCCGGGGAGGCCGATGATCCCTATCTCGCGCAGATGCTGGAAGGCCGCGCCGAAGGGCCGATCCGAATGCGCCTCACGGACTGAATTCAAGTTGTGATCTGGCGTTTACTGGGCCGGAAATGATTTCATATATTCAATGATATCAGCGCGGTCCGAGGCTTTCTTCAACCCATTGAAGGACATTTTCGTACCCTTCAGGAATGCCTTGGGCTTGGTCAGAAACGCGTCCAGCGTCGCCTCGTCCCAGACCAAGTCGGCGGACCGCATGGCCTTGGAATATTTGAAGCCTTCAACCGTCCCCGACGCCCGACCGACGATCCCCATCAAATGCGGGCCAAGCTTGCTTTTGGGCTTATCGAGCACATGGCAGGCCTTGCATTTGTTGAAGACCCGCTTGCCCTTTGCCGCGTCGGCGGCTTGGACCCCGATGGGCATCAACGGCAGCATCAAAAGGCAGGCGAACAGCCCGGGAATGATCTTCCTCATAACGCAACACTCCAAAAACAGGACGCGCGCACTATATCAGCGCGCGCGTCATGCTTCAGTCACGAAACCTGCTTCAAATCGGCGCGGGGCCGATTATTACCAGGCCAATCCGGCGAGGCCTCTCAGGCCGCCCGGGCGGCCCGGCCACTGGCGTAGCGATCCACCGCCGCCATGAGGCTGTCGATCAGGAACTCCCGCCCCGAGATCAGCCGCGGATTGGGCGCCGCGATACCGATGGCGAGCGGCCTTGACGACGGCCCGTTGCGCACCAGGGTCGCGACCACCCCCGCGCCCGGCGTCGCCAGGTTCGAGGTGATCAGATAGCCGTTGTCCCGGACCTCCTGGATCCGCGCCATGACATCGGTTTCCAGGATCTTGTCTTCGGGACGCTCGGCCTCGGTGTTGACCCGGCGCACCATCCGGCCGATTTCGGCATCGTCGCGCAGGCTCGCCAGCACAAGACCGATGGCGGTGCGGAACATCGGCCGCATCATGCCGGGTCGCAGATGAAAGCGCAGCCGCTGATACGAATTGACCACGTGGATATATTGGGTCTCGACGCCGTTCAACACCCCAAGCACCGCCGTATCACCAGTCGCGGCGTTTAATTCCTGCATCATTCCCAAGAGGTTATCCTGGTTATGCGCACCGCCCATGAGCCAGCTTCCCAGCAAGCCCACCCGCACGCTCGGCGTGTAGGTCCGCGCCCGCGTGTCGTAATCCACGAAGCCTTGGGCTAACAGACTCTTCATCAAGGCCGACATGCTCGATTGCGGCACACCCATCAGGCGCACCAGCTCGGATATGGTCAAAGGCCGCTTAACATCCTCGAAACACTCAAAGATCGCCATTACGCGGGCGGCTGATTTTACAAGACCGTTTGTCATTTATCCCACCACGTTTCATCCCCTGAGGGATCATACTAGTACGAATGAAATATATCAGGGGATCACATATGTGGTTTGAGATATATCACGGGATCATGGACGCGACCTAGGGATCATAATAATGATTCGATCCGATCCGCGACGTGGTCAAAGCCCTCGACGACGCCGTTATTCGTCCGCGTCGTCCCCCGCGACATCCCCCGCCTCGTCTCCAGCAAACGCGGGTCCAGCGCCGAATGACGGACCTGGAGGCCTCTAGCCATGAGAAACCGGCGGCGAGAAAGCCAAGGCGGTACTTTCAACCGACCTCCCAAACGACCACCACGCGTCACAAAGCCGCTACGGGCACTAACCGATCGCCTGTTCCAGATCCGCGATCAGGTCGTCGGCATGTTCAACCCCGACAGAGAAACGCAACAGATCAAAGGGAACCGGCGTGCCGGCGCCTTCGATTGAGGCGCGGTGCTCAACCAGACTCTCGACACCGCCCAGCGAGGTCGCGCGCTTGAAGACCTTGACCTTCTCGGCCACGGCGATGGCGGCCGCTTCGCCGCCCACGAATTGCATCGAAAGCATGCCGCCAAAGCCACCGTTCATCTGCCGCGCAGCGATCTCGTGGCCCGGCGCGCTCTCCAACCCGGGATAGAGCACACGCGAGATCTTGGGATGCCCGTCGAAGCGCCGCGCGATCGCCATCGCGTTCTCAGAGGATTGGCGGACCCGCAGATGCAAGGTTCGCATACCCCGTAGCAACAGCCACGCTTCCATCGGGCCCAACACCTTGCCGTGAAAGGCGCGGATCTCCTTCAATTTTGCCCACCAATCATCATCGCGCGCCGCGATAAGCGCGCCAGCCAGGACGTCGCTATGCCCGTTGAGGTATTTGGTAGCGGAGTGCATCACCAGATCCGCGCCATGCTCGATCGGCCGCGTCAGGATCGGAGTCGCGACAGTGGAGTCGACACACAGCCTCGCCCCCGCCGCGTGAGCCATTTCGGCGGTGGCCGCGATATCGATGCACTCGAATGTCGGATTCGCCGGCGTCTCGATCCACACCAGCTTGGTCCGCCCCGGCTTGATCGCCGCCGCCAGTCCCTCTGTGTCATTCGGCGCCACGAGATCGACCTCCAGGCCCCACTGCTCGGCGAAACCCAGGAGCCAGGCCCGGACGCCCCAATACATCACCGATTGAGCCACCACATGATCGCCGCTCTTCAAGGTCATGAACGGCACCGTGGCCGCCGACATGCCCGAGCCGAGCACCATCGCCGCCTCGCCGCCCTCCAGGCTGGTCAACAACGCCTCGACTTGGGCATAGGTCGGGTTGTCGCCCCGGGTATAGCTATAGCCCCTGCGGTAATTGTTATCCGCGTCACGTTGGTAGGTCGTCGCGCCGTGGATCGGCGGCACCAGGGCACCGGTGGTCTCGTCGACCCAACCCAGGGCCTGGGCCAGTTGTGTCTCCGGGTGCTTGGGTCGATTGGTGGTCATGCTGATCTCCGCGCTACGATTGACGCCAATGTTTCAGACTATCGCGCCGGAACAAGCGAAAAGATCTCGGCGATGGGAAAGAAACGCTAATCCAGCTAAACCGTTAAGTGGCGCGGCATTGGAGAATAACCTCACTCTCCCCCGTCGCCCTTGTGAAAACAGGGGCTCGACACCGCGTGCCACAAGCCCCGGCTTTCGCCGGCGCGACGGAACAAACAGTGGGTGACAATCGAAAATGCCTCGAAAAAAATCGCCGCGGCCTCAACCCCAATCGGGGAAATGACCGCGGCGTCTAGATTGCCGGGAAGCCATGCCAACGCGGTTCGAGTGGGGAGGCGTCGACCGCGAGATCACCGGATGGGTCATCCAGTGATCAAGGCGTATAGAGGGGCTTGCCTTTGCTTTTTGGCGCGTTCTCCCGGCGGGGCATTCAATAACACCGGCGACGATCCAGGCTTTCGGATCGAACACCTTAACCGACTTGAACCTTAGCAACCGCCGTCGCCTTCATAATCAGCGAATTTTGAATATCATTCGTTCCCAAGCCGAACTAATCTCGTCGATATCAAAGCCCAGATATCCAAGATCCTGTTTGAGAGACGCCATGGATACGCTTACCGCGATGAAGGTCTACTGTTCGGTGGTTGAGAATGACAGCCTGGCCGGAGCCGCGCGCAGTCTCAACATTTCGCCTTCCGTCGTCAGTAAGCAGCTATCCGCGCTGGAGGACAGGTTGGGGGTACGCCTGCTCAACCGCACCACGCGCCGGGTCAATGTGACCGAGGTCGGTACCGCCTATTACGACCGCTGCAAGCGGATCATCGCCGATGTGGACGAGGCCGAGATCGCGGTCTCGCGGACCCATTCGGCGCCACGGGGATTGTTGCGCATCACCGCGCCTTCGACATTCGCGCATCGCCACGTCACCCCACACTTGCCGCGTTTCATCGATCGCTATCCCGAAGTCGAGGTACAGGTTCAGGTAAACGACCGCATTGTTGACCTCGTTGACGACGGAATCGATCTGGCGATTCGGATCGCCCAACTCAAGGACTCGAGCCTGATCGCCCGGCGTCTCGCGCCCAACCATCGTTCGATCGTCGCCACGCCGGGCTATCTGAAGATCTGGGGCATTCCCGAGCGACCCGAGGATCTTCTGGGGCATGCCTTGATCACCTGGCCACCCGGTAACCCGATCAACGACTGGCACTTTCTTGTCGACGATAAAGAGCAGATGATCCGGACCAAGGGATCGATCGCGATGAATAACGGCGACTCGATCCTGTCCACCGTGCTGGCCGGCGGCGGGTTGGCGATGATGAACGCCTTCATGACCGGTGAGTATGTCCAAGACGGACGGTTGCTGCCGGTTCTCGACGAATATGTGCGCGAGGACGTGCCGATCTATGCGGTCTATCCGTCCAGCCGCCACTTGTCGCCCAAGGTCCGGGCCTTCGTCGACTTCCTCGTGGAAACCTATGGCCCTCGCCCCTATTGGCTCGGGAAGTAGGCGTTAAGCGGCCTCGCCCGAGCTCAATCGCCGATATAGGCTACAGCCTCGATTTCAACCTTCATCCTGGGGTCAACAAGACCGGTAACCTCGACCAGGGAGGATGCCGGTTTGTGCTCGCCGAAATACTCCGCGCGCAGCGGATTGATCAGCGGACGTTCGTTGATATCGGTCATGAAGACCAGAACCTTGACCACCTGGTCCGGGCGACCGCCGGCATGACGTAGGGCCTTGTCGAGAGACGCCATCGCCAGCGCGAACTGCTCGACGGTGCTCTCCGGAATGGATTTGTCGTCGGCCACCCCGGTCATGCCGGACAACCAGATCGTGTCGCCGGCCTTCACCACGTGACAAAAATGACTGACCGGCTCCCGCATTCCGGGAACCATGTAACGCTCGATGGGCATGTCTCGCCTCCAGTTATCCAGGACTGGAGACAGCCTCGACCGTCACTGGTGTCTGGTCAATCGCCGATATAGGCGACCGCCTCGATCTCGACTTTCATCCGGGGATCGACCAGGCCCGCGACCTCAACCAGGGTCGAGGCGGGCTTGTGCTCGCCGAAATAAGCGACCCGCGCCGGATTGATCGCCGCGCGCTCGGTGATATCGGTCATGAAGACCTGAACCTTGACCACTTGATCGGGCCGGCCGCCGGCATGACGCAGGCAACGATCTATGGTTTCCAGGGCGATCTTGAACTGCTCGGCCGTGTCCTCGGGAATCGAGCCGTCGCTGGTGACGCCCACCATGCCCGAGAGCCAGATATGGCCGCCCGCCTTGACCACATGGCAATAGTGACTGACCGGCTCCATCTCGCCTGGAACCATGAAGCGTTCGATTGGCATGTTTTGCTCTCCCACAAGGGTTTCGAGTGCCGTCTAATCCGATGATTCCGGCGTTGGTTCGGCCGCGGTGACCGCGATACGCGGTGGCCAGATGCTGGACTCGCGGCCTTGTAGCCTACCCGTGATACGCCCCGCGAACCAAGCCAATGACGACACCGACCCTCGCGCCTCGGCGATACAAGGATCGGTTACCCGTCGGGTGCGCCGGACCGCCTCCGCTTCGACTCTGGAAAGCCGGTCGCCGAGACCTTCCGCCGCCCGCAAGCGGCGCTCAAGCGCCATCCAGGCGGGGCCGAGCATCAGGCTCATCGCGATCACGGCAACCGCGATCTTGTAGCCGTCGGTCTCGATCGCCCCGACGGTCAGGCCAAGCCCCGCGATCACGAAGGCGAACTCGCCGATCTGTCCCATCGCGACACCCGCCAGGACCGAGCGCTCCCAAGGCTCGCCCGCGACGCGCAGGGCGGCGACATTGATGATCCCCTTGGCGACCGTCGCCAATAGCAGAACCACGAACAGCGTGCCGAGATTGTCGATGAAGAACCGCGCGTCGATCAACAACCCGACCGACAGGAAGAACACCACCAGCAACACGCTCTCAATCGGCTTGGTGCCGCGCATCACGATTTGACGCTCGGAGGAATTGCCCACGACCAGGCCCGCGAGAAAAGCCCCGAACGCCGGCGACAGACCAAGCAACCCCGCCCCCGTCGCGCAGAGCCCGCAGAACGCCAGGGCCGCGATCGGCACCACCTCGCGATCCGCGAAAAACGCCGAGCGCAGCGGCAGGCGCATCCGCTCGCGCCGAGAGAGGAACCAAACCAGCGCGACGACAATCACCACCGCCAACGCCGTGCGCCAGATGATCGAGTAGTCGAACGCCGCGTCGGGGTTCAGCGCCTCGATCATCAACATCATACCGATCACCGCCAGGTCCTGGCCGATCAACACGCCGATGGTGATTCGCCCGAACGGGCTTCTGAGCTCGCCCAGATCCGAGAGCACCTTGACGGTGACCGCGGTGCTGGAAAGCGCCAGGACAAAGCCCAACAAAATGCCCTGCTCGTAGGACCACGACATAAGCGCGCCGATGCCGGAGGTCGCCGCCACCGCGAGGCCGATCTGGACAACCACGACCAGCAACGCGGTCTTATAGACGGTCTTGAAGGCCCTAAGGCTGAGCTCCATGCCGACCAGAAACAGCAGCAAAAGCACGCCGAGCTCGGCCAAGGTCTTGGCCGCTTCGGTCTCGCCGATAATTCCAAAACCCGAGGGGCCGAGGATCACGCCGGCCAGGATATAGCCGACAATCGCCGGCTGTTTGATCCGCATGAGAAGCAGGCCGCACACCAAGGCGACCGAGAAGACAACGGCGATGGCGATCAGGTTGGGATCAAGATGCACGTCGACGTTTCCGAAAGCGAAAGGAACGGTTTAACCGGCGACTTCCCGTTGAAGCGCGAAGCCCTCCATTCTGGCGCGCTCAGAGCTTGGAGTCCCGCCAGGTCGGCGAAGGTTCCGCCGGACTAGGGAGCAAACTCGCCGCGAGAACAGCCTGGATCGCGCAATACTCATCCTTGTCCGAGGTATCCCCGCTTACACCGACGGCGCCGATGGTGCGGCCATCCGCGTCGTTGATCAGCACCCCGCCGGGGACCGGGATCAAGCGACCATCCGAGGCGACCGCGAGGGCGTTCTGAAAGCTCGGGCGGTCACCCAGACGGTCACGGATCAGCCGGCTCGGGATGCCCATGCCGAGCGCTCCCCAGGCCTTGCCGGTCGCGATATCCGCCCGCATGATGCCCGAACCATCCTCGCGTTTAAGCACCACCACATGGCCGCCGCCATCTAGCACCACCACGGTCAAGGGGTGCATCTCCTCCTCGCGGCCAAGCCGCAGGACTTCATCGGCGATGGCTTCGGCGGCGGCGAGCGGTAGCAGTGTTTTCAGACGCATATGGGAATCTCCGTTAGCGTTGGAACGCTACCGATATTCGCTCTCGAATGCACGCGGTGATGCGCGGCTTGACCGCTGTTTAGGCCCTGGCGAACGGCGGGGCCTCTGGTGGAAACAAGTCGAGGTCTTCTATCGCCTCAAGGCTCAACCGCCCAATTTCTCCCGCAGCACCTGATTAACCAGAGCCGGATTGGCCTTACCCTGGCTCTGCTTCATCACCTGGCCGACGAAAAAGCCGAAGAGCTTGTCCTTGCCGGCCTTGAACTCGGCCACCTTGTCCTGGTTCGCCTCCAGCACGCCGTCGATGAGACCGGTGATTTCGCCGGCATCGGACACCTGACGCAGGCCCTTTTCCTCGACGATTGCCGCGGCATCCTTGCCGGTTTCAAACATGTCGGCGAAAACGTCCTTGGCAATGCGCCCGGAAATCGTGCCGTCCGAGATCAACTCGATCAGACCACCGAGCCCGCCAGCGGAAACCGGGCTTTCGTCCAATCCCTTGCCCGCCTTATTCAACGCTCCGAACAACTCGGTCAGCACCCAGTTGGAGGCCAGTTTCTTGTCCCGGCCCTCGGCCACGGTCTCGTAGAAGGCGGCGGTTTCGCGTTCCTCGACCAGTTGGCTCGCATCCTCGTCGCCAAGGCCATATTCGGAGACAAACCGCGCTTTCTTGGCGTCGGGAAGCTCCGGCAGTTCCGCCTCGATCGCGGCGATGAACTCCTCGGTCAGGACCAGCGGCAGTAGGTCCGGATCCGGGAAGTAGCGATAATCATGCGCGTCTTCCTTGGAGCGCATGGTCCGGGTCTCCCCGCGATTGGCATCGAACAGTCGTGTCTCCTGGTCAATCTTGCCACCATCCTCGATCACCTCGATCTGCCGGCGCGCCTCGAAATCGATCGCTTGTTGCAGGAAGCGGATGGAGTTGAGGTTCTTGATCTCGCAGCGGGTGCCGAGCTCGCCGCCGGGCTTGCGCACCGAGACATTGGCGTCACAACGCAGCGAGCCCTCCTGCATATTGCCGTCACAGGTCCCGAGATAGCGCAAAATGGACCGCAGCTTGCGCACATAGGCCGCCGCTTCCTCGGCCGAGCGCATGTCGGGCCGCGAGACGATCTCCATCAACGCAACGCCGGAGCGGTTGAGGTCGATGTAACTCTTGCTCGGATGCTGATCGTGGATGGACTTGCCCGCGTCCTGCTCCATGTGCAGGCGCTCGATGCCAATGCGCTTTTCGCCCTCGGGTAGATCGATCGGCAGTTCGCCCTCGCCGATGATCGGCTGAGTGTACTGGCTGATCTGATAACCCTGGG
>JADHLJ010000205.1 GCA_016780745.1 Alphaproteobacteria bacterium
GGCGACACGCTGCGAGAAAACGGCCTCACGACGTCGACCGCGGCCGGCGGCACAACCTTTCTGCAGGCCAAGACCGCCAACGAGGTGCTGAAGGCGCAGGAGCCGCGAGCGACAAGACAAGACCCTGCGTGGCGCCACGGCCACGATCGGCGCGCGCATGACGGCCGATCAAGCGGTCTTCGATAATCCACCGGCGACACCGTTCGATGCCTGCGACAAACGTCCGGGGCGGTTCACCAGTCAGGCCCTGGTCCGTTATAAGAACACCGACTACTCGGTTCCGGTCGCTTATTGGAAGCCCGGCTGAGCCAGAAGAACCGGTGCGCCGCTGGCAAGCGGGAATATGAGCAGGTCTTGCGTCTGATCGAGACTTTCCCCTTGGCCCTTGTCCATGGCGCCGTGCGCGATGCCTTGCGTCTTGGCGCGATCAGCTATGACGCGGTCAAGCATCTGGCGTTGTGCCGGATCGAGAAGCGTCCGGCGAGACTTGATCTGAACCGTTATCCGCATCTGGCGCTGACCGCCGTGGCGACGACATCGGCGTCCAGCTATATGAGCTTGTTGGCGCCAGGCCCAGCGGGAGAGACGCCATGACCGCCGCCAACCAAGCGCCCGAACTGCTTCTCCACCATCACCTGAAGAAGCTGCGGTTGCCAACCGTGCTCCGGGAGTATGAGAAGCTGGCCCGGCACTGCGCGACCGAGAATGTTGATCATGTCCGTTATCTGGCGCGGCTGATCGAACTGGAACTGATCGACCGCGAGGCGCGCATGGTCGATCGGCGCATCAAGGCCGCCAGGTTCCCGGCCATCAAAAGCCTGGAGAGCTTCGACTTCGATGCGATCCCCACGCTCAACAAGAAACTGGTCCTGGACCTGGCCCGCTCGGAGTTCGTCGACCGTCGCGAGAACATCATCGCCCTTGGACCCAGCGGTGTCGGCAAGACCCATGTCGCTATCGGCATCGGCCTGGATCGCGGGCCACGGATGTTGGGGTGATCGATCGCCGGCCCGCTGGTGGCCTGCCTGGATGATGGGCCTGGTTCGCGACGATCATCGTCGCCAATCGCTTTGGGATTGCCTTCCGAGCGATTCTTCGTCAGAGTTTATCTTCCCGGGCGCATCCATATGGGGAATGCCGGTTCAAGTTCTTTGGTTTCAAGACCTCGCCACGATTCCGCCACGATAAGGCCAGTTTCGAGGATGAGGATGCCTGAATCGCCTCGGAGGCTCCTCGCCATGAACACGTCACGGTCCAAACAGAACATCGCGGTGGCTCTCGCCAGCTTCGTCTACGTCCTCGTGGGTCTCGGCGTGTCGCCCCCCTCCGCCTGGGCGTTCGAGCCGGCCCGAACGGAGGTTCGGGCGGACCGTGATCGCCCGCAAATTTGTGTCCATTTCGACGAGGCATTGCCGACCCGTGGCATCCAGGAGATTTCAGACTATGTGAAAATCACGCCGAAGGGCGATCTCGCGATTTCGACGTCCGGGAAATCCTTGTGTATCGGAGGCGTTCGACATGGCGCGCACTATCAGGTCGAGGTCCTGGCAGGGCTAAAATCGATATCGGGCGCGGCGCTTACCAAGACCACCGTGACGGAAGTTACGGTCGCGAATCGCACGCCGGGGCTCAGATTGCCCGGAGCGGCCTATGTGTTACCCACCGTCGGCTCTCGCGGTGTCGCGGTTAAAACCGTGAATGTCGATAGCGTGGATCTGTACCTCTACCGGGTTCACGATCGTGGCTTGGTGAACCAACTGAACTTACGACGCATGAGCGGCGATCCGGGCTGGCATGGTCGCAATCAGATCAAGAACCAGGATGGTGAGCGGGTCTGGAATGGTTCCATGGCGGTCGCTGGCGCGCGCAACCGCGAGATCACGACATTGTTTCCCATTGATGAAGCGCTCAAGCAGCGCACGCCCGGGATCTATTTGCTGGTCGCGCGGATCAAGGACAGCATCCAGTCTCAATGGATCGTCGCCAGCGACATTGGCTTGACCACGTTCAGTGGGCGCAAGGGCATGGCTGTGGTGGCGCGATCCCTTGCCACGGCCCGTCCGATCGAGGGCGTGCACCTAGAACTGCTGGCGAAAAATAACTCGATCCTCGCGGCGGCGACCACGGATGCTAGCGGCATGGCGCATTTCGAGGCCGGCTATCTGCGTGGTGCCGGCGGTCAACAGGCGGTAACTGTCACCGCCTCGCGGTCGGCGACGTCCCCGGCGGCCAAGCAACCGACCCCAATCGGGCAAAAGCCAATGGACACGTTGGATGACTTTAATTTCATCGACTTGACCGGACCGGCTTTCGACCTGGCGGATCGCGGTGTGGAGGGGCGCCTCTACCCCGGACCGGTGGACGGCTTTCTCTATCTCGACCGGGGTATTTATCGACCGGGCGAGCGCGTGCGCGCTGTCGCGTTGATCCGCGACGACAAGGGCGACGCGATCGCGGACCTGCCCATCACCTTTCGGCTTTATCGCCCCGATGGCTCGGAGGCGCGGCGCATCGTCAAGGTCGCCGGGCCCGCCGGCGCGATCGATCTGCCACTCGACTTCGCCCAGACCGATGCAACCGGCCGCTGGTCACTGGCAGCCCATGTCGACCCTCGCAAGCCATCGATCGCGGATACCAGTTTCCAGATCGCCGACTTCGTGCCGCCCAAGGTCGCGCTGGAGCTTGAGCCGGTCCAGGCGTTCATCGCCGCCGGGCAAGATCCCGAGGTGACGGCGAAAGCCGAGTTCTTTTATGGAGCGTCCGCCTCAGCGCTGAGAGGTGAGTTCGCCGTCAGTTGGGAACGCCGCACAGTACCTTTCAAGAAATTTCGCCGATACGCCTTTGGTCTGGAGAAGGAGCCCTGGGAACCGATCCATCAAAAAGGCGACCTCACCAAGACCGACCAGAAGGGTCACACCCGCCTGCGGTTCACGCCGCCTTCGCTTGCTGGATCCACCCTTCCCTTGGAGGCGCGGCTGCGGGTGACCGTGTTCGAGGATGGCGGCCGACCAGTAAACCGTCGCCTTTCCCTGCCCTATCATCGCGCCACGCCAATGTTAGGCATACGGCCAGAATTCGATGATCGCCGGGTAGCTTGGGGAGCCCCCGCGCGGCTCAACATCATCGCTGTCGATCCAGCTTCTGAAAACCAGGTAACGCTCGACGGCGCGCGCTGGGAACTTTTCGAGGAAGAGCACGACTATTTCTGGTTCCGCCGGAATGGCCAATGGAATTGGCGGACAACGATCACCGATCGTTCCATCGACTCAGGCGAGCTAACGCTCACCGCGGAGGCTCCGACGGCGATGTCGTTCAATCAAGATTGGGGGCATTATCGTCTGGAGGTCTTCGACCCAACCTCCGGCGAGGCCAGCAGCCTGCGCTATTCGGTCGGCTGGTCGTCTTCCCCATCGAGTGGGGTCGAGCTTTCACCGGACAAACTCGAAGTCACTCTGGACGCCGAGAGCTATCGAATTGGCGACGTCGCCATCGTCAGGATCAATCCACCATTTGATGGCGAGGTCATGCTGAGTGTCCTTGGCGACAAGGTGGAGCATACCGTTCAGGTCCAAGCGCGCCGTGGCGGGACCCAGGTTCGTCTACCGGTCGGGGACTGGAGTGTCGGCGCCTATGTCGTGGCGACGGCGTTTCGCCCCGCGCCGGCCGAGGGACGCCGAGGACCCGCGCGTGCCATCGGTTTGGCTTGGCTGAGCCTTGATCAAAGCGCGCGTCACCTGGATGTCACGATCGACGCCCCGGATGTCGTGAAGCCGCGCCAATCCATTGACATCGCGGTGTCGGTTACCCGGTCGGATCAGAGCGAGATCATGCCGAAAACGGCCTTTGTCACGCTCGCGGCGGTGGATGACGCGGTCCTCGGGCTCACCGATTTCGTCACGCCGGATCCCAGCGCGTATTTTTTGGCCAAGCGACGGATGGGCGTTGATATTCGCGATATCCATGGCCGGCTGCTCGACGGCCGTGGTGGGGAGACCGGCGTGCTGAGGTCTGGCGGCGGCGCGGCGGCCCGTCACCTCGGTGGGCTTTCGGCGCGTTCGTCGAAAGTGGTCGCGCTATTCTCGGGCGTCGTCCCCCTGGACGCCAACGGCAAAGCCCGTATTCCCCTCGACCTGCCTGATTTCAATGGTCGATTGCGCCTTATGGCCGTTGCCGTCGACCAAACGGCGACCGGCTCCAAAGCGGTGATGATGACGGTGCGAGATCCGGTTGTCGCCGAACTGGCGTTGCCACGCTTCTTGGCGCCTGGGGATGAAGCGCGGGCGACGTTAAGCGTCGATATGCTCGGCGAAGACTTGACCGGTAAAATTCACGTCATACTTTCGACGGAAGGGTCCGTCACCCTCTCCAAACCGCTGGAGGTAGAGCTCGAGGCCGGCCAGGACAGTCGTTTTCGTCAAGGCGTGACCTTGCTTGCCGGAGCGCCCGGGGTCACCAAGCTCGTGCTTTCGGTCAAGGGACCGGCCGGTCTAGACTTCAATCGATCTTGGAGCCTCGCGGTTCGATCGGCCGAGCCGTTTTCGTCGCGGAAATTTCGCCGGAAACTGAATCCCGGTGGTCGTTTGTTGGCCAGTGAAGACCTGCTCGACGACTATTATCCAAGCGGCGCCACGGCTGCGATTGCCATCGATGACGGCCTTTCCTTGGATATCGACGCGCTGATCAACGATCTGGCACGTTATCCCTATGGATGTCTTGAGCAGACGGTCTCCAAGAATCTGCCCTTATTGGCTTTCGCGGACCGGGGAACGGCAAGAGGCACGGATGGCGCGGTTGACGTGCCGGCCAGACTTTCCGGCGCGATACAACGCGTCCTCTCAATGCAGCGGTCCGACGGGGCTTTCGGTTTGTGGAGTTTCGCCGGAAAGCCGGAATACTGGTTGAGTGCCTATGCCGTTGATTTCCTTATCAGGGCCAAAGAGGCCGGCCACGAGGTCGATACTTTCGCGCTCAACAAGGCGCTCGGTTGGCTGGATCGATCGACACGCTTGCCAACCGACGCACCCGTATGGCGACGCGAGGCGGCGGCCTATGCGTTTTACGTGCTGAGTAAGACCGCTGCGTCAAATCTTGGGAACCTGCGCTATTTCGCCGACAACAACGCCCAGCGGCTTTCCAATCCCTTGGCTCTGGCACAACTCGCGGCGGCCTTGGCCCGCTATGGTGAAAAAGAGCGCTCCGATGCTCTGACCCGCTCGGCGATCGAAACCGCCGTCAGGTCGCCGGCCGAACTGACGGTTTGGGGCACGGATCACTATCATACCTACGGCTCGCCCTTGCGTGACGGGGCCGCGACGCTCGCGCTCGCGGTGCGCGCCGGCGCCACTCAAGCAGCCATGGCTCCATTGGTTGATCGGGTCGCCGAGATTTGGGCTGATACGCGCTACGCAAGCACCCAAGGCAAAGCATGGATGCTCTTGGCCGGCGAGGCATTGGAGGATCGCGACAAGGAAGCCACTATCGAGGTGGATGGCGTGGCGAAAACGGCCGCTTTGCCCTTCGCCCTGACGGCGGACCTTACCCGCCTTCGCCAGGGTCTTGAGTTGGTCAACCGGGGGGCGGAGCCATTGACTTACGCTCTCACCACCAGCGGCTACCCTTCCCACGCCCAAGCCGCCGCCAGCGATGGGTATGCCGTGGCGCGCGCGTTCCTGTCCATGGCCGGTGATCCGATCGATCCACGGAAGAGCAAACGTGGCGATCTGGTCGTCGTCGTGACCGTGGGCGCGCTGACGGATACCAACAAGCGGGACCGGCGGACCTTGATGGTGCAACTCCTGCCGGCGGGGTTTGAGATCGAAACCGCCGATTTTGGCGGCGGAGTGGACGTTTCCAGGGCGAAGGCAATCGGCGAATTGACGAAACTGACGCACCGGGAACTGCGCGACGACAGATACGTCGCTCAATTCGACGTCAATCCAAGAACGCCGACATTCCGCACGGCCTTCGTCATGCGCGCGGTCACGCCGGGGCGTTTCACCTTGCCCGGCGTGCGGATCGAAGACATGTACGAGCCGGCCATTCACGCGCGGACGGAGGCAATGTGGGTCACCGTCTCTCCAGATGACCGCTAGCCCGCGCATGGTGGCCCGACGCATCAGGAAATGGGCGCCCCGCTTATGCATCGGCGCGGGGTTGGCCGCCATGTCCATCTGGGCGCTAGATGACATATTCCCACCCGATCTTACCAAATACGAAACAGTATCCCCGACCTTAAGTGACCGAAACGGGCGGCTCTTGCGGGTGAAGCACAGTGACGATGATGCCCTGCGTTTGCCGACGCGGGTGAGCGACGTTGATCCGCTCTATCTGAAAATGTTGATCGCCTACGAAGACAAACGTTTCGCGAGCCATCCGGGGGTCGATGGCTTGGCGATGGCCCGCGCGATCTGGCAAGCGGTCCGGAACTGGCGGATTATTTCCGGGGGATCGACACTGACCATGCAAGTCGCGCGTTTGCTCGAGCCGAGGCCGCGCACGGTTTGGGCCAAGCTCGTCGAATCCGCCCGAGCCCTCCAGTTGGAAAATCGCCATACCAAAGACGAAATCCTGAACATGTACCTGACCCTCGCCCCGTTCGGAGGCCCTCTCGAAGGCGCGCGAGCGGCATCGCTTGCTTATTTCGACAAGGAGCCAAAACACCTGACACCGGCCGAGGCGGCGCTTCTGGTGGCCCTCCCGCAAATGCCGTCACGCTTGCGTCCGGAACGATATCCGAAACGCGCCAAACGAGCCCGAGACAAGATCCTCGCTCGGACCTTGACGCGATGGGACCCGGAACGCGCCGCGACGGCGCGGCTCGTGCCACCGCCTCGTCGCCGTATCGATTTTCCGCTGGCCGCGCCGCATCTGGCGGACCGTCTGTTCGCGGGCGCCGAACGACATGATGTCGGAACAACCGTTGATCGCGATCTTCAGGTCGCGTTGACGGCCTTGGCCAGACGCCATGAGAACACGGCGGGAGAAAAGGCGGCCGCGGCGATTATCGTGATCGAGAATGCCCCGCGCGCCGTGCGGGCTTATGTTGGAAGCGGTGACTATCTCTCGGTACCTCGCAGAGGGGGTGTCGATATGGTGAAGGCGTGGCGGTCCCCGGGTTCGGCTTTGAAACCCTTCATTTATGGCATGGCGATTGATGCCAAGCTCGCGCACCCGGCAACACTCATAAGCGACCGGCGGCGGTCTTTTAGCGGCTATTCACCTCGTAATTTCGACGGGCGCGAGCATGGCGACGTGTCGATGGCCGATGCCTTGCGGTTGTCGTTGAATGTACCCGCGGTTGAGACGCTGTCGGCGCTCGGTCCGACGGCGTTTCTAGGGCGGTTCGAGCAGATAGGCGCCAAATTTCGTCTTCCCAATTCCACGGGCGCGCCGGGACTCGCGATCGCTATTGGTGGTCTGGCCGGGCAACTTGAAACCATCACCGCGCTTTACGCCGCGCTCGCCAGTGACGGAGCCTACTGGCCGTCCAAATTAAAAGCTCTCGGCCCCAGTGGTCGTCCCGCGCAAGCCGGGGAAGCGTCGACCCGTCGCCTAGTGAGCGTCGAGGCCGCGCGGCAAATCACCGATATCCTACGAACCGCCCGGAGACCTCGGGGGCACGCCAATCGGCTATGGGAGACCAATCCCTTCGCCATCGCGTTCAAGACCGGCACATCCTATGGGTTTCGAGATGCCTGGGCATTTGGCTATACACCAAGCCATTCGATCGGCGTGTGGATCGGGCATGCCGATGGCGCCCCGCGCCCTGGCGCGAGTGGTCGCGCCGCCGCGTTGCCGCTCCTTTTCGATGCCTTCGCCGCCGTCTCCGGATGGGCCGGGAATGATTGGAGGATTTGGGACAAGCCCCCCGTGATCCCCGCCATCGCGCCAGCTAATCTAGCGCGTCTGACCCGCACCGGCGGCCCTCTGGCGGGCGAACGTGACGGTCCCCCATTGGATCTTCATTTTCCGATGGACGGCATGGTTTTGGAAGTTGACCAAAGAGGCGGCCATTTGTCTTCTGTCCCCTTGGAAGCCATGGGGGGACAAGGCGCGCTCACTTGGTTGATCGATGGCGCGCCCTTGAGGCGGCCTGGTCGGACGAACGCCGGCCGCCGAAGTGATAGAGCCATCGCCTGGCGACCCCTTCAACCCGGCGGCACCGAGATCACGGTGCTGGACCAGGTGGGTCACTCACGTTCCGCCAAAATCTGGATCCGCGCGACCGGCCAGTAAGGTAAGTGACGGACTCGATGTCTCTTCAAGATGTCTTGCCATATCCGCGATCCATCGCGGATATGTCATTTCAACATTTTTGGTTGGCTTACCGATACGCTGACACGCATCGCCGACCACAAGATCAACCGGATCGACGAACTGTTGCCCTGGCGCTTCGCGCCGGACCAAGCTGAGAGATCGCGCTTTTGCCAGGCTTCGTATTCTTCCTGCCAAACGGCCTTCAGTCGGCAAATTGTGCTGGCTGACAAGCCCGGCGCTTTGGGCTCCAGCAAAGCCGCCAGAGCCTCGCCGAAGCCGCCGGTCGATATGGACATACAGAATTCGATAGCGCCGGCGACCATCCTTCGATGCGCCACTGGCAACGCGAAGCTCATTATACCACCTTCCATTGATTAGAACCCATGTGCCCAATCCCGGTTTGGTGGTGTCGCGTAGTTGGTGGAAATTTGCTGGCGGCGCTCTCCGAGCAGTGGCCTGCCCCCACTGAGTGGTCCAGTTTGAATGTTAGTGCATTGTCGGTTTTTGCGCCAAGCGGTTCTGGTGGCGTAGC
>JADHLJ010000206.1 GCA_016780745.1 Alphaproteobacteria bacterium
ATGGAGTCCTATATGGTTGTGAACGATATGATCGCTCACGACACGTTTCGCCGTGGGCGCGCGACGAACGACTTGTTTTGCCTGGTACGATGGACCCTGTCCGATGATACGCACGGCCGGCCCCGCCAAACGCTTGGTTCTCGCGTGCTTACTCGCCGCCTGCCTCGTCACGCCGATCCTGGCAAGCCAGGCCCAAGGCCGTACACCCATTCGCGACACCGAAATCGAAGCTACCATTCGCGCCTTCGCCACACCATTGTTCAGCGCCGCGGGCCTGAACCCCAACGCGGTGCGCATCTATATCATTAAAGACGCAACCCTCAACGCCTTCGTGGCTGGCGGGCAGAATCTATTCCTAAATTCCGGCCTGTTAATGAGGACCGAATCCCCAGGCCAGCTGATCGGCGTCATTGCCCACGAAACCGGCCATATCGCAGGTGGGCACCTCGCCCGCACTTCGGGCGCGATTCGCGAGGCATCCAATTCGGCGTTGTTCGGACTGCTTTTGGGCGCGGCGACAACGCTGGCGACAGGTCGTCCCGATGTTGGGATCGCGGTGTTTCAGGGGACCAGCGCCGCCGGCCACAACGCGCTCTTGCAATATAGTCAGACCCAAGAATCAGCCGCCGACCACGCGGCGATCCGACTGTTGGACGCAACCGGGCAATCATCAAAGGGATTGTACGAGTTTCTGGAAACCTTGAGCGGCCAGGAGCTGCTGGCCCCGGAACGCCGTTCACAATACGCCAACACCCACCCCCTGACCCGCGATCGCATCACCTTCGCGCGAAATCACGCCGCCAACTCTCCCTTCACCGATATTCCACCGTCGCCCGAGTTCGTGGCCAAACATCAACGGATGGTCGCCAAGCTAGCGGGATTTTTGCTCTCGCCATCGCGAACCTTTCAGCGCTATCCAGAGACCGATAACAGCCTGCCGGCGCGCTATGCTCGCGCGATCGCCATATACCGCGAACCTTCAATTGAGCAGGCGCTGGAGTTGACCGACGGTCTTATCGCCGAGAACCCGCAGGACGGATATTTCTGGGAGCTGCGGGGACAGATCCTCGCGGAATCAGGGCAGCCCGCTCGCGCGCGGGAAGCCTATACCAAGGCCTTGGCGTTGCTCGGCGACGCCCCCCTGATCGAAGCCGACCTGGCGCGCGCGGAACTCGCGATCAACACCGAGGAATCAAACAAAGCCGCGCTTAGGCACATGGAAAACGCGATCCGCGATATGAATACCTCCGCCTTCGCCTGGAGACAGCTCGCGACCGCTCAGGGCCGCAACGACATGCCTGGCGAACTCGCTCTCTCCCTCGCCGAAGAGGCGTTGCTACGAAACCGGATCGAGGACGCGGTCCAGCAAGCGAAACGGGCTCAGCATCATATGAAGCGTGGGGCGCCGGGTTGGTTGCGGGCCTTGGATATCGAAGAATTGGCAAAGCGGCGGTTAAGCGATCGTGACCGCCGACGCTAGTTTCTACGATACCCCCTCACAACGACGTGGCTGGACCCGGGGCGCGGTTCCAGGCGACACTGGAACCATCACGGCGCCATCACGGCAAGGAAAACACGCCGCAATCTTGGATATGCTTAATGAAAACCATCGCCCGCCTCCCGGTTCTCGCCGCCGCCATTCTTGCCCTGGGCGTTTGGTCGACATCCGCGCCGCCCGCCCTCGCCGACGATAAAGCGGCCTTCAGCGACAGCCAGAAACAAGCCCTGGACGACCTGATCCGCGACTACATCATGCGGCATCCGGAAGTGATCATGGAATCACTGCAGAGCATGCAGCAGCGCGAGCAGATGGCCCAGCAACGCCTCCAGGCGGAGCGGGTCGCCGCGCTCGGCGAGGCGATAGAGCGGGACCCGGGCGATCCGGTCCTCGGCAATCCCGATGGCGACGTCACGCTTGTCGAGTTCTTTGACTATCAATGCGGCTATTGCAAAAGAATGCTCGAGCCTCTGATCAATTTCGCTAATGCCGATGGAAATTTGCGAATTGTAATGAAGGAGTTTCCGATCCTCGGCCCGGAATCCATGATCGCCGCGAGGGCCTCGCTCGCCGCCGCCAAGCAGGGCAAGTACGAAGCCTTTCACACCGCGCTGATGGGCCTGCGCGGTCGGCTATCCGAGCCGGCGATTTTCCAGACCGCCCTGGAAGTCGGCCTTGATACCGAGCGCTTGCGGAAAGACATGGAATCGCCGGAGGTAACGGATCAGATCCGCAAAGCCCGCGAGCTCGGCGAGGCCTTGTCGGTACGGGGCACGCCCGCCTTCATCATCGACGGCACGATCGTCCCCGGCGCCATCAGCGAGGATCGTCTTGCCGATCTCGTCGCCCAGGCCCGCGCGAAGGGCTAGATCCTCGGCCGTCGGCCTCGTCTTTTAGACAACGTTCCGGCGCGGAGATTCCCGAGCGAATAGAGCGTAGAGCCCGCCGGTGACCACAAGGGTAGTGGCCACGAGGCCGAAGACCAGTCGATACTCAAACTCGCTTGGCGCGCCATCTATCGCCAAGGCGTTGATGATACCACCGCTGATACCCTGCAACAGGAAGATGAAACCCACGCCGAGAAGGTTTACAACGGCGATCGCGCGGCCAGCGCGGTGCTCCGGCACGAAATTCCGGCAGTGCGCCGCCAGGGTCACGAAGATCGGGGAGGCAAACGCGAATATCGCAAACAGCGCGATGACCGCGAGTAACGGCGGGTCGGGAATTCCCGCAAGCAACAGCAACGCGACCGTCATGATCGCGACGCCGCCCAAAACGATGCGCTTCCGGCTGCTGAAAACCCGGTCCAGTGGGCCGTAGGCGAAGGTTCCGGCGTTCAGGCACAGAACCATGACGAGGATGACCACTCCGGCACTGGCGGGGTCGAAGCCATGAATATCTCTCAAGTAGGGCCCAGCCCAGAGCCCGCCGATGGTGGCGAATGGCGCGGAAAAACACAGCGCCATGACGAAGATCGGCCATAGATCACGATTGCCGATTACCTCGACGAGGCCGCGCAAAGCCTCACCAAAACTCTCCCGAGGACGGGTGTTTGCCGCCCCCTCGGGGCGGTCCCGCACGAAGAGCCAGATCACCACGATGATCAGCGCCGAAACCGCCGCCAGCGCCAGAAAAGTTTCGGTGAACCCATACCGCTCGAGCGACAAAGCCAGCGGCGCGGTCGATAGCAGTCCGCCAAAACCGCCGGCAAGCGCGATGACCGAGGCGGCCATGCTCGCGACCCGCTCCGGCGGCGCCCAGGCAACCACCAGCAGGTACACGCCGGTGATCGACGCACCATGGCCAATGCCGATCAGGAGCCGGGCCACTGTAAGGCTCACCGCGTCACTGGAAACGCCGAACAGGACCATGCCCGCAACCGCCAGAAACCCGAGCGACGTGATCATCCGCCGCGGCCCGAACCGATCCAACATCAACCCGACCGGAAGCTGCACGGCGGCCGAAGCGAGGAACATCGCGCCGGTTACGAGGCCAATGGTCGCGGGCGCCAATCCATGGGTATCCGCCAGGGCCGTCGCCAGGACCGCTCCACCGGTGCGGTTGATCTGCACGAGCAGCAGAAAAACCCCCATGATAACCATGACGCGGATCAGGCCACGCCCGTGTTGGCGTGCCGACGTCGCCTCGGGGCGTCGCGGATGTTCCATCATGAAATCCTGAAGCGTCGATCCGAAGGCGCGATCGCAAACTCGACCAATAGCGCGTGGATCGGTTCGAACCGCGTTCTCAACGCGAGATGCCAAGATCGAAAGCATCTCATGTTCAGAGTGTCACGGCCCGAACCAACCGAGCGGGATCGACAGCTCGCGTGTATTACACTTGTCATGGTCACAAGGCCTCGGGCACGCGGTTGATATGCCGACGGCTCCTAGGCCCCACGCAGGACCGGGAAGGTATCGCAATCAAGCTTTTGGCCAGGCTCCAGGGTCAATTCCGGAAACGGCGGCGACATCTCGCCCTCGCGCCGGACATAGACCGCGTCATCTCCGGTGAAACGCGCGGCAAAAGCGCGACGCCGGTTGGATTGCGACGGATTACCTGGCGCGCCATGAACCGTGAGGAAGTGAAACGCGATACAATCCCCCGGCTCCAGATCCCATGACAGAAACCGATAGGCGTCTCGATCCGCGTCGATGTCCGGGATGGTCTCGTAGCCATCGTCTTCGCGGTCATATTGCACACCGACGAACTTGGTGGGCGTGAACCAACGTCCCCATTGATGCGAGCCCGCGACGAACTCCACGCAAGTCTCGCGCGGCACCGGATCCAACGGGATCCAGAGCGAGCAGGTGTCGCGGCCATCGACGCAGTAATACGGCTGATCATGATGCCAGGGCGTGCGGTCCAAGGTCCCCGGTTCCTTCACGAGGACATGCTCATGAAACAGATTGACCTTATCCGAGCCCATCAATTCACCAGCGACCTCGGGCGCGGGAGAGTCGAAGAAGAACGAGCGATACTCCTCGATTCGATTCCAGTTGCAATAGTCGCCGAAGAAATGGCCCGGCGCGCCTTCCTTGGTATAGCCCCGGGTGTACGGGCCCGGCATGCCCATGTTCCGATCGACGCCACGACGCAGGGTTTCGATCCAATCGGCGGAAAACACGCCACGCAGAACCGTCGCGCCATCCTCGCGGAATGCCGAAATCGAGCTATCGTCCAAAACCATTGCATTGCCTCCTCGCGAACCACCCGAGCATGAATGCCATAAAGCGGAAATCGACGCGACCTGGAAATCTAGGCACGGGAAATCAGACGATGGACCGGAGCGCGAAAAAAGACCGGGGCCGCTCTGGCGCGCGACCCCGGTCCGCTCTGGGTGAAACCTTCAAATTAAGTGGCGTTGGAAGCCGGCTACCCCTTGATCATGCCGGAAACGTTGATATCCCCCTCGGCGATGGCCGATTTCAGCAAGTCGAGACCGTGGCAAAGCTCCTCATGGGATTCGCGATACCGACGGAGTTCGGCAAGCTCGGCTTCCTTCAAGCCAGCCTGCTGAGAGTTGCCGGCATCGAGGAGTTTGGCGATGTAGCGGCCCCGCACCTTGGCGGCGAGCTTGGCAACACGCTCAACCTCGTGGGAGGCGACATCCATCACCGCGTCCTGGGTAAGGTGACGGTTCTGTTCGGCCTGATAACGATCGAGCTCGCGAATGTACTGCTGCGGGTTGACTCGTCCGGATTTTCGCATCGGCACGCCGGCAATCTCTTCGATCACGGCCTGGCGGCGCGCTTTTGGTTCTCTCGCGCCACGGTCGGAGCTGGCATTGGCGTTGGCCGGCTGGCGGGTCGGCGGGACGGTGATTTTCGGCTTCGGCAGGGAGTCGGACAATCCCGCGCCCAATGTCGGCTCAATGGGGGCCGCGCGCTTGGCGCCAACCGGTTTCAGGGCGGGCACCGGTTTCGCGCGCTCCTCGCCGCTGGGATAGGGGTCCCAACCGGCCTCGGCCTCGGTTTCATTCGCGTCGCGCGCGCTCAATCCGGCTTTTAGTACCGCGCTCAAGGACATTGTCGTCTCCCACTCAAATTCTTCGACGTGGTCTTTGTGACCTGCCCTAAGGGAACGCAAGAGCCGTGCCGAAAGGTGATTGGCTGAATCCAAGGGTTTCAGAGCCCGAGACGCGGCGACCGGGCAAACATTTCCCCCCGCCCGGCAAGACTCGACGCTCCCTGCGTTGTGCTTCTTCCGGCGCGCTTTCCCGCCGCCGCCCGGTTGGTTAGACTCGACTTTCACAGTCCAGGGCGAGGTCGACATGGTCGCGGTAATTTCCGAACTTCTATCCAAGGATCAGGTGCGCGCGATCGCGACGAAACTGTTTTCCATGCCCTTCGCCGATGGAAGCATGAGCGGCGGCGTGCTTGGCGCCGAGCTCAAGAAGAACACTCAAGTTCCGCCGACCAGCCCGGAATATCGCGAGCTCTCGGACATGGTCATGGCGGCGATGCGGCGCAACGAGACCTTCAACCAGGTCGCCCTACCCCGACGCATTCTCTCGCCGATTTTCAATTCCTATAAGCAAGGCGAACGCTATGACCGACATATCGACGCAGCCTTGATGGGCCCCTATCCCGGCATGCGCACGGATCTGTCGATCACCATCTTTCTCAACACCCCCGACGCCTACGAGGGCGGGGAACTTACGCTTGAGTCGCCGTTCGGCGAGCATGCCTTCAAATTGACGCCGGGTGATGCGGTGCTTTACCCGACCCATTACACCCATCGGGTCACGCCCATCACCAAGGGCCGCCGGCTAGCCGCGGTGACTTGGATTGAAAGCATGGTCCCGGACCCGCAACAGCGCGAAGTGCTCTCGGACCTCGCCGGCGCGGCGGATATTCTGGTCAAGAACAAGGGCGATGCCGAGGTGATCCGGACGCTTGAAAAGGGCCGGCTCAACCTGATGCGCATGTGGGCGCGGCCATAGGAGCACGAGCGCCTAGGAACCGGCCCTGATCCGGGCCAGAACCGGTTCCGGCAACGCGCCTCGATCGGCGAGCAGGCGGGCCTTAAACAGCATGGCTTGGGCAAAAGCGTCCACGATTTCGCCGGACAGCGCCATTTCCAGCGCCTCCGCGAAACGGACCCGGCGAATCTCGATCTTCTCTTCTTCCTCGGGCTCCGGCGCAAACTGTTCCAGTTCCCAGCCAATCAATCCCACCGCCCGCTCATCGGTGATCGAGTTCGACAAATCCATGGTCAGGAAAGGGTACCAGCGACTGGCTTGCAGGCCGGTTTCCTCGCGCAATTCCCGCGCCGCCGACACTTCCGGCGCCTCCTCGAAGCTTCCGCCGCCCTCGGGCAGTTCCCAGCTGAAATAGTCTCGCGGGAACCGGTGCTGGCCAACGAGGTAGGTGAACCCTTCGTCATCCAACGGCAGCACGCCCACCGCCAGGTTCTTCATGTGCACGACGCCGTAGAGCCCGGGATTTCCCGCCGGGTTTAGCACATCATGCTCGATCACCTGGACCCAGGGATTGTCATACGAGATACGTTTGGCGAGTACCGTCCAGGGATTACCGGACAAGGGCGCGTCGTCCTGGTTTGACATGGAACGGATTCCTCGCGGGGTTCAAACTCACGCGAGGATAGGGCGCGCCCACTCGGATCGCCAGCGCGCCGTCAGTCGCCCTGGTCGCTCGGCGCGACGGGGTGAATAAACTCGCCGATCGCCGGCACGCGGGGTTTACCGTCAAACATCTCGGGACCATATCCCAGCCACTGGAGTTCCACCGACGGTGACTGCTCCTCCGGGATCGAGCAGATACCCGCATCGGCGAAGCTCCGTCCCAGATCAGGCCGCGACGTGATCGCGGCAAACGGCGCCGCGAGCAGCAGACCAACGGTCACCGGCGCGCCCCAGATCAGGAACGCGGGCGCGAATACGGCAAGGCCAATAGCAAAGAACAATCCCATCAAGGTTTGCGGCCACAACCCACGAAACGCCTCGGAGATCGTCACGCTGTACTGATCCCGGGTTTGCCCGTCCCAGGTCACCTTATGGCCGAGGAACAGGCCGATAAGGAAAATCGTTTGCGCCAAGGCGACCACCGGGGCGATCAGCATCGAGAATACCGCCTCCACCAGCGCACTCAGCGCCAGCGCGCCGCCACCGCCATAACGCGCTCGCTCGCCTGACCGCAGCAAGACATCCAGGACCCCGAGAATCTTCGGCGCGAAATTCATCGCCAGGATGGTGATGAACAGGATCACACCGCCGCCCATCTCCGCCATCGGCACCAGGAACGCGCTCATGATCTCGTCATGCAAGGTGACCTGATGGGTCAACGCGCCATGGGCGAACTGCGCCAGGCCGGTCAGCATGAAGGCGTACCAGACCGGCGCCGCGGTATACATCATGATCGCCAGCAACAGCTGCAGCCGCCCCAACGGACGAATGCCGGGCAACGTCAGCAGCTTAAGATACTGCACATTGCCCTGACACCAGCGCAGGTCACGTTTCATGAAATCCTGAAGGGTCGGTGGGTTTTCCTCGAAACTGCCATCCTCGATCGGCAGCACTCGGACCTCAAAGCCGGCGCGGCGCATCATCACCGCCTCGACCTGATCGTGGCTGAGGATCTCACCACCGAGCGGCGCCTTGCCGGACAGCCGCGGCAAACGACAATGGGCGCGGAACGGCGCCAGGCGAAGGATCGCGTTATGCCCCCAGTAAGGGCCCTCGTCGCCCTGCCACCAGGCGCTCCCGGTGGTGTAGGAGCGCATGCCGTGACGCATGCCGAACTGGAATACACGCGCGAAGGCGCTGGTCGCCGGCAATCCCGTCACGAGGCTTTGCAGAATGCCCAAGCGAAGATTGGCCTGCATCAGCCGAACCATCCGCAGGATCGCGGCGCCCGACATCAAGCTGTCGGCGTCGAGCACCACCATATGCTCGAAACCATCTCCCCAACGCTCGCAAAAGTCCTCGATATTTCCGACTTTCTGCCGCGTATTCAACGCGCGCCGGCTATAGTGCAGGCGCTCGGGGCGCGGATCCATCGCACACCATTCAGCGAACAACCGCTCTTCCTCCACCGCCAGTTCCGGACGGTTGGTATCGCTCATCAGGAAGATCTCGAAATGCTCGGCCAGGCCGGTCGCGTCCAGGGATTGGGTCACCGTGCGCAGGTGCCTCATCACCCGGCCCGGGTCCTCGTTGAACACCGGCATGACGATGGCGGTGCGCGTGGTAATCTCGGAGGTCGTGTCATCGTGGCCCTGAATCGGTGTCACCGCGCGCAGCCAGTTACCTCGAC
>JADHLJ010000207.1 GCA_016780745.1 Alphaproteobacteria bacterium
CCCCGCCCCTGCCCGGCGCCGAGATGCGTCTCGCCGCGCTGTCGGCCAAGGCCCGGGCCGATCTGCATGGCCTGCGCCACCCGGATACCGATTGGATGCCGATCCGCCTGGGCCCCGACGGCGCGCCGATGCTTGATGTTATGGTGGTCGGCGCCGGACAGGGCGGGCTCTCCATCGCGGCGCATCTACTGCGCGAGCGCGTCACCAATATCCTGGTCGTCGACAAGGAGCCCGCCGGCGCCGAGGGCATCTGGAACAGCCATGGCCGCATGCCGGTCATCCGCTCGCCCAAGCATTATCCCGGCCCCGACATGGGCGTGCCCAACCTCACCTACGAGGCCTGGCATCGAACGGCTTTTGGCGACCTTTCCTGGGAGGGCGTGAACTTCGTTCCGATCCCACTTTGGGTCGAGTATCTCGACTGGGCGCGGGAGACCCTGGCGCTACCGGTCCGCAACCAAACCGAGGTGACCGCGATCATCCCAGCCCCGGATGGACTGCAAGTCACCCTAAAAGGCCCGGCGGGCGAGGAGACCCTCTACACCCGCCGCCTGGTCCTGGCGACCGGACATGACGGGACCGGCGACTGGTGGTTACCGGATTACCTGGCCGCTCTTCCCGTGCCGGTGCGCGCCAAGGGGGCCGACCCGATTGACTTCGAGACGCTACGCGGCAAGCGCGTGGCGGTGCTCGGCGTCGGCGCGACAGCGGGGGACAACGCGATCTGCGCGCTGGATCACGGCGCCGAGGTTCATATGTTCTGCCGTCGCCCGACCCATCGCCGCCAACAGGTTTATCGCTGGTGTATTACCGCGGGCTTCTTGAGGCATTTCGGTGATCTCGACGATGCCTGGCGCTGGCGGTTCATGCACTACATCCTCAACATCCGCATGGGCATGCCGCCGGAGACCTGGAAGCGTGCCAGCGGACATCCGAACTTCACCCTGCATACCAGCGCCGACTGGCTCGACGCCGAACCGGTTGATGGCGGGGTCCGGATCGAAACCAGTCAGGGACCGTTCGAGGCCGACTACATCATCTCCTGCGCGGGGCACGACCAGGACGTCCGCAAACGCCCGGAACTGGGGCATTTCGCCGAGCATATCGCGCTGTGGGACGATCGCTACGCCCCGCCCGATGAACTCAGGGATGAGCGATTGGGCCGCTATCCCTATCTCGGCGCGGATTTTCAGTTTCTCGAGAAAACTCCTGGCGCCGCGCCCTATCTCGACCGCATCCACGACTTCACCTTTGGGCCAACCATGAGCTTTGGCCCATCCGGGTGTTCGATCAGCACCCTACGGCTCACCGTTCCGATGCTTGTGGCGGGTGTCACCAAGGGCCTGTTCGTCGAGGACGCCGAGAGCCATTGGCAAGCCCTCTTGGATCACCCGGCGATGATCCCCTAGACCTATTCCTTCGGCGTACCCATCTTCCAGGTAGAGGTCGCATGCGCCGTGAGCTTCTCGTCGGCGTCCCAAACCCGCGATTCGAGAAAGCTGATCGAGCGTCCCTGGCGAATGAACCGGCCCTCGCAGCGCGCCGGTCCCTTGGTCAGGGGGCGCATGAATTGGGTCTTCAACTCCAGGGTCACCCCCGCCACGCCGGTCGTGTGCTTGATCAGATGCCCCATGGAGATATCCATGACCGTCGCAAGCATCCCGCCGTGATAGCTACCCTGGGGATTAAACAGAAAATCGGCGACCGGAAAATCCACCCGGCAATGGTCCTCGGGATACGAGATTTCCAGCCCCATCATCCGCGCGACGAAGAAGTGACCGAATTCCTGTCGATAATCTCCAAGCGCGGTATCAAACATCTCCCGCGCGCGTTTCTCATCCATGCTGGAATACCCTCTGATCCGGGATTAAACGTCAACCGCCGCTAGATGCCACGCTACCCGGGACAGCGCAATCCGCGTTGGGGCGAAACCTTATTTCGGATACCGGCTCTGGTAAGGGGTTGGGGGACCAGTGGCCGTTTTCCGGCTCGCACGGGACGACCGCTGGTCCGCCCGGTCGCGACGGCGTTTTAGCGGGAATTTGTTAAGGTTTTCTTATTGATGGACTTTATCTTGCCCACCGCTCGGTTACGAGATCGCGACATTGATCCGATGAATAAGCTCGGGGGCTAGCCGCGCGGGCGCCGGCCTTGCTATTCAAGTCCCGGGAGACGCAATCCATGACCACGGAAACCCAATCGGCCTTCCAGCGAGGTCTCGCCGGGCCGCCCGCCGGCCCAAATCAGCGATCCGACAAGCGGGTCGCGGTCATCGGCGCCGGTGCTTGCGGGCTGGCCAATGCCAAATACCTGCTGGCCAGCGGCTTCGATGTCTCGGTTTTCGAAATCGGTAGCCAGATCGGCGGCATGTGGTGCTACCGCAACGACAATGGGCGCTCCTCGGCCTATCGAACCTTGCACATCAATACCTCGCGTGGCGTGACGCGCTTCAGCGATCTGCCTTTCGACGAGGAAACCCAGCCGTTTCCCGACCATGTCGACATGCATCGCTATCTCGTTCGCTATGCCGAGCATTTCAACGTAACGCCGTGCATCCGTTTCAACACGACCGCGCGCCAGATCCACCCGGCTTTCGATCCCGCGCGCGAGCAATCGAAATGGGAGGTCGAACTCGATAACGGCGCGGTGGAAACCTTCGACGCCGTCATCGTCGCCAGCGGGCACCTTACCAAGCCGATGGAAGTGCCGGAATTCCAGGCCTTCGGCGGTGAGTATCTGCACTCCCACGCCTATCGCGAGCCGGAGCCCTATGTCGGCAAACGAATCTGCGTGGTTGGCGTCGGGAACAGCGCCTGCGACATCGCGAGCGACGTGTGCGTGACCGCGCCGCGCTGTGTGCTGGTGGCGCGATCCGGCGTGGTGGTCCTGCCCAAGCTGATGTTCGGACGCGCCTTCACGGATATTACCGCGAAGATCCAGCGGCCTTGGATCCCGCGCGCGCTGCGCCGACGGTTGGTGAAATTTCTGGTCTGGCTGGCGCATGGCGACATGGCGGATCTCGGCTTTAAGCCGCCCACCGAGCTTACTCACGTCACCTCCAACGCCACGGTTTGCACCGATATCGCGTATCGCCGGATCGAGGTTAAGCACGGCATCGAGGCGGTGAACGGCAAGACCCTTCGCTTCGTGGATGGAAATGAGGAAGAGTTCGACGTCCTGATCGCCGCGACGGGCTATGAGATCGATCTCGATTTCATGCCGCCCGAGGTCCTGAAGGTGGAAGGCAATGAGCTCGACCTCTATATGCGGATCGCTCCGCCGGAATGGCCGGGACTGTTCCTGCAAGGGTTCTTCAACACCGACACCGCGCTCAATATGGTGTTCGAGCATCAGGCCCGCTGGGTCCGCGAGATCTTGCTGGATAACGCCGCCCTGCCCTCGCCCGCCGACATGCATGCCGCGATCGCGGACCGCAAGGCCTGGTACGCGTCCCAGTACAAGCACACGCCGCGTCATACGATCGAGGAAGAGCATGTGCGTTATCTGAGCGATCTCGCCAAGACTCTGAAGGCGATGCTCGCGAGTGCCGACAGTCGGCGCGGCGCCGCCTGATCCGATAAAGCCAAACGTTCGAATGTTCGACTAAATAAACAGCGCCTTGGCGACAATCCACGCGCCAACGATAATCAGCGCGACAAAAAAGACCTTGCGAAACAGTGCTTCCGGCAGTCGGTCTCGACATTTCTTGCCCAGGACCATCCCAAGCATCGCCGGAACCACGGCGGCACTCGACAACAATGCCAGATCCAGCGGCAGGGTCTGACGACCTCCAAGCGAGGCCGCGAGCGCCAAGGTGGTCACGATGAACGACAACCCCAAGGCTTGAACCAACCCGTCCTTGCCCAATCCCAAGGCCTGGAGATAGGCGGTTCCCGGCATTACGAAGGTTCCCGTGAGCCCGACCGATACCCCCGCCAAAACCCCGATAACCGGTGACATCCAGACTTCATGCCTACCTGGCGACGGTACGCGCGGCACCGTCAAGGCGGATGCGGCATAAAGGATCAGGATACCGCCGAGAACGACTGTCAGTGCCTCGCCATCAAAGGAAACCAGGATCGCCGTCGAGAACCAGATCGCCACGCATGCCAATCCCAACAACAACCACAGCCGACGCACCAGTTCGAGCAGGCGCCCGCCTGTCAGACCCTGCCAGAGATTGGTCACCAAGGAGGGCACGAGCATCACAATGATCGCCTCCTTCAAGCCGATCACCGGCACCAGCATGGCCAACGAGACGATCGGCATGCCGAAGCCGATGACGCCCTTGACGGCACCGGCCAGCACGTAGACGGCGATGACGTAGGTGATGACTTCAATGGACAGGATCTGAATCCCTCAAATCTTGGAAGATGGTCAGAGAATGACCGAGCGAGTCAAAATCCACCCCCCCAGGATCAGTAGCGCGACGAAGAATATCTTGCGGAACCTGGCCTCGGGGAGTTTGTCGCGAACCTTGCGGCCGAGAACCATACCGATAATCGCTGGGATAACAGCCGCCATCGACAGAAGGCCTAGATCGGTCGGCATGAAGCCGCGCCCATTCAGAGACAGGCCGAGCGCCAGGGTTGCGACGGTAAAGCAAATCCCCATCGCCTGAACCAGGCCATCCTTGCCGAGGCCGAGCGCCTGGAGATAGAGCACGCCTGGAACCACGAAGGTTCCGGTAAATCCCGTCGATATGCCCGTGAGAAACCCGACAATGGGCCCCATCCAGATTTCGCGCTTTCCTGGGGGTGAGATTTGCGGCGTGGCGAGGCTGATCGCGGCGTAGACGATCAGGACAACCCCAAGCCCAGCCGATAGCAGCTTGGCGTCACTGCGCATCATGATGCCGGTGGCGAACCACGTGGTGGCGCATAGGACCGCCAACATCGGCCATATGCGTCGCATGATCACCAGCAACTGGCCACCCGTGACGCCCTGCCAGACATTGGTGATGAAGGACGGCACCAAAAGCAGCACCATGGCTTCCTTCAAGCCGAACACGGCGGCGATCAACGCCAGGGAGATCGTCGGCAAGCCGAGCCCGACCACCCCCTTGACCATCCCGGCCAGCAGATAGACGACGAGCACGTAGGCTATCAGTTCAGGCGCAATCGTCATGCGGTGTCTTTCCTGATTTCAATCAAAAGATCACACCGCGTCCCGCGCGAATGATCAACCTCGTCAGACGCGATAATCATCCATCCCCGCGCGCTCCAACTGACGCAGCAAGGCCGGCCATTCCAGACCGACCTCGATGAAGCCGCCCTTGCCGTACATTTTCAAGCCCTGATCGATGGACTTGGCCTGAGTCGCCTCGGAAAGCGGCATGAGCTCGCCGCCGCCGGACAAGGCGTCGATCTGCTGACGGCACGCGGTCTCGATGCGGTACATCCACACGAAGGCTTCGCCAACCGTCGCGCCGACCGTCATCAAGCCGTGATTTCTGAGGATCAGCACCCGCTTGTCACCGAGGTCGCGCACGATCCTGGGTTGCTCGTCCGCATCCAACGCTGGCCCCTCGAAATCGTGATAGCCGGTCCAGCCCATCACCGTCAGCGCCTTTTGACTGGCCGGCAGCAGGCCTTGCTTCTGCATGGCCACGGCGGTGCCAAAGCGGCTGTGGGTGTGGATCACGCAGTTATGCGCCGCCTCGGACAAATGGATCGCGCCGTGGATGACGAATCCCGCCGGGTTCAGCGGATAATCGGCGTTGCCGATGACGGCCCCCTCGCGGTTCACCTTGATCAACGAGGACGCCGTGATCTCGTCGAAGAACATACCGAAGGGGTTCAGCAGGAACTCATCATCGGTGCCGGGCACCCTGAGCGAGAAATGCGAGTTGTTAAGATCGGTCCAGCCATAGAGCGAGGCCAATCGATAAGCCGCCGCCAGATCACAGCGCGCTTGCCATTCCTCTTCGCTCATCCCCGCCGGGGCATTGCTCTTAGCGCCCTCGACCTTGTCTAGCATCATCGCCTCCCTGCTCTTCTCGCCGCTAACATTCAGCGCGCTAGTCTATACAATCACCGAGATGAGGGAATGCCCCCTATATCAGGGTGAGGATGATGACTGGATATGGTTTGGCCTATGTGGCGCTGGCGGTGCGCGACAGGCAAGCGGCAAGTGAGATACTGGGTGACGATCTTGGACTGGAACGGCTCTCGTTGAAAGGCCATGACGGGCCGGTGCCGACATTCGGGGTCGGCGCCACCGCGCTCGCGTTGTTCGAGGTGGGCGATCCCTTCCTGACAAGCGAGCGGGCCGGCGTCGACCACATCGCTTTTGCCGCCGAGGACCCTCGGGCCACCGCCGAGGCTTGTGGCTTCGCGCCGGATAGTCTTGTCGGTCCCGGGCTTTCGGGCGCCGAACAGATCGTAATCCCCAGATCAGAGACCGAAGGCCTTGCCACGCGCTTCACCACGCCGCTCGGACTATCCGGGCCGGCCAGTGAGCAGGTCGAACGGATCGACCATCTCGGCATCGCCTCCGCGGACAATCGTTCCGCCGAGGCCATCTTCGCCGACCGTATCGGCCTGCCCGTCGAGAGCCGGCAGACGGATATGGAGGTTAGCATTGCCGTGGAAAGCTTTACCTCGGACAAATACGGCGTGGTTTATCGCAACCGCGCGCCGGAGCCGGTCGGAGGGCTGCGGGTGTCATTCCTGACGACCGGAGATTGTGAGCTGGAGTTCCTGCAGAATTTCGATCCCAGCCATGGGGTCGAGATGCGGCACGGCGCGGCGGGCACCACCAAACAGGATCAAGGCGCGATTGCGGGCTACGTGGCGAAATACGGCGCGGGATTGCACCATATCGCGCTCAAGACACCGGATATCGATGCGACCCTTGCGCGACTCGGTGCCAAGGGCCGTCGTTTGATCGACACCAAGGGCCGGCCCGGGTCACGCCGCGCGTTGATTGGTTTCGTCCATCCCGCCGCGTTGGGCGGAGTATTGATGCACTTTGTCGAACGCGAGGAGTTATCGGATGCTTAAACGCGAGCGCCGCGATGGCGTCGAGATCCTGACCATCGACCGGCAGGGTTTCGGCAACTCCATCAGCAGCGGGCTGACCACGGAACTATTGCAAGCGCTGGACGAGCTCGCGACGGATAGCGCGCTCCACGCCGTCGTGATCACCGGCGCCGGCGAGAAGTTCTTCTGCACCGGCGGCGACGTGAAGGAATATCGGACGATCGAAACGCCGGAGGATCTCAACGCGCATTTCGAACGCACCCGACGGGCCATGGATCTTCTCGAAGCGCTACCGGTTCCCGTCATCGCGGCGGTAAACGGCTACGCGCTTGGCGGTGGTGCCGAGATCTTGCTGTGCTGCGATCACCGGGTCGCCGACGAGGGCGCCGAGATCGGCTGGCCGCAGTCACGCCTCGGCATTATTCCCGCCTGGAACGGCATCGACCGACTGGTTCGCGACTGCGGGCCCCGCGTCGCCTCGCGACTGATGACCACTGGCGTTCGCATCCCCGCGAGCGAAGCTTTGTCGCTGGGCATCGTCGACGCGCTGGCGCCGCCGGGCGAGGCTCTAGACGCCGCGCTGGCCCATGCGGCCCTGCTGCGCGAAGCGGCGCCGATGGCGCTCCGGTTCACCAAGAAAGTCATCAAGGCGACGGGCACCGAGACGCCGGAGGCGGTCCGCGCGCTTCAGCGCGATGGCTTCGCCGAGCTTTGGTTCAGCGCCGATCACAAGGAGGCCGAGGCGGCCTTCGCGGAAAAACGGGCGCCGGTGTTCAAGGGACGCTAGGCTCACCGCGCCAGACATTAGGAGATTCCCATGCACATTACCGGCTGTGAGATCCGACATTGTAACGCCGGCTGGCGAGATTTCAGCTTCCTGACCCTTAACACCGACGAGGGCATCAGCGGCATCGCCGAGTACAACGAATGCTATGGCAGCCCGGGCCTGTCCACGGTGATCCGGCGGCTGGTCGACAGGATCGACGGCATGGACGCGCTGGCGCATGAACGGATCCATCAGTTTCTCTACGCCGCGACCCGCCAGGCCCCGGGCGGCGTCAACCAACAGGCCATCGCGACCATCGAGAACGCCCTGCTCGACATCAAGGGCAAGGCTCTGAACGTCCCGGTCTATGACCTGCTGGGCGGCGCGATGCGATCCGAGATCCCGGTTTATTGGAGCCATTGCGGCACCTATCTGCTGGACCCGGCAATGGCGGAACTTTGTGGTCAGGCGCCGATCCAGTCGCCGGATGATCTTGTCGCGCTTGGCAAACGGGTGCGCGACGGCGGGTTCCTTGGCCTCAAGACCAATATGATCACGTTTGATGACGCGGGCGAGATCATCCGCCATCAGCCGGGTTTCGCGCGCGGCCCCGGCTGGCCGGATCTGAACTTGCCGACCCGCCTTGTGGGCGGATTGCGTGATCAGTTGATCGCGATGGCCGAGGGCGCCGGCCCGGATGTCGGGATCCGGCTTGATCTCAACTTCCACTTCAAGCCAGAAGGATTCCGGCAGATCACCACCGGGCTTGATGATCTCGGCCTCACCTGGATCGAAATCGACCTCTATGATCCGGTCGCCCTCGCCGGCATTCGGGAACGAGTCGCGACGCCGATCGCCTCTTGCGAGTCGCTGTTCGGGGTGCGCGAGTTCCGACCGTTTTTCGAGAACGCGGCGATGGATGTGGCGATCATCGACATCCCTTGGAACGGCGCCTGGCTCGGCATGAAGATCGCGGCGATGGCCGAGGCCTATGAGATCAACTGCGCGCCGCATAACTTCTA
>JADHLJ010000208.1 GCA_016780745.1 Alphaproteobacteria bacterium
CAGGGGCGACGGGGAAGAGTGATCCAGCCTCCCACCCCGTCGCGCCGGCGAAAGCCGGGGCTTATGGCAAGCGATGTTAAGCCCCTGTTTTCACAGGGGCGACGGGGAAGAGTGATCCAGCCTCCCACCCCGTCGCGCCGGCGAAAGCCGGGGCTTGTGGCAAACTGTGATAAGCCCCTGTTTGCACAGGGGCGACGGTAAAAAAGTGAACCAGCCTCCCACCCCGTCGCGCCGGCGAAAGCCGGGGCTTATGGCAAACTGTGATAAGCCCCTGTTTGCACAGGGGCGACGGTAAAAAAGTGAACCCGCCTCCCACCCCGTCGCGCCGGCGAAAGCCGGGGCTTGTGGCAAACTGTGATAAGCCCCTGTTTGCACAGGGGCGACGGTAAAAAAGTGAACCCGCCTCCCACCCCGTCGCGCCGGCGAAAGCCGGGGCTTATGGCAAACTGTGATAAGCCCCTGTTTGCACAGGGGCGACGGAGATCATGAAGCGGCGGCGCATGACGGGTGGCGGCTTACGCGAACCCTAGATCAGTGGCGTGCTTCGGCCCCTCACCCGGCCTTGGCGTCTTCCTTGAGCATATCCGCCGCCTTCTCCGCGATCATGATGGTCGGCGCGTTGGTGTTGCCGCTGACCAGGGTCGGCATGATCGAGGCATCGATCACCCGGAGCCCGTCGATGCTATGCACCTTGAGCCGGTCATCGACCACCGCCGCGGGGTCATTACCCATCTTGCAGGTTCCCACGGGGTGATAGACCGTGTTGCCGTATTCCCGCGCGAAGGCGAGCCACTCGTCGTCGGTATTCACGTCATTGCCCGGTAGCACCTCATCACCGGCATAGGGCTCCAGAGCCGGGGCGGAGACGATGTGGCGGGCGATCTTCATGCCGTCAATCAGGGTGCGTCGATCGTTTTCCTCGGCAAGGAAGTTACCCTTGATCGCCGGCGCGGCGAAGGGATCGGCGGACTTGATATGGATGGTGCCGCGACTATCGGGGCGCAGTTGGCACGGCGCGATGGTCATGCCGGGATGCCGGTCGAAGATCCGCTTTTTCACGTCCTTGAAGCTGGCATGGACCATTGTGTACTGAATGTCCGGCCCGGCGACCTCGGGACGGGTTTTCACATAACCGGAAAGAATTCCACCGGGAAAGGTCATGATCCCGCTGCCGGTCATCGCGTATTTCAGGACTTCCTTGACGATATAAAGGCCGCGGGTCTGTTCGTTGAGAGTGATCGGCTTCTTCACCTTCCAGGTTTGGCGCACGATGTAGTGATCCTGATAATTCGCGCCGACACCCGGCAAGGCATGCGCGACCTCGATGCCTTGGGCGCCGAGGATCTCGGGATCACCAATACCCGACAACTCCAGGATCTGCGGTGACTGAACCGCGCCGGCGCAGAGAAGCACCTCTCGGCCCGCCCGCGCCTTTTTGACCACGCCGCCCTGGCGATAATTGATCCCGACGGCGCGCTTGCCCTCGAGGATCAGCCCCGAGGTTTGGGCATTGATCTCCAGCCTGAGGTTCGGACGGGTCAGCGCCGGCTCCAGATAGGCCTTGGCGGTGGACCAACGGCGGCCCTTCTTCTGGGTTACCTGGAAATAGCCGAAGCCTTCCTGGTTACCATTGTTGTAGTCGGGGTTCTTCGGATATCCGCGCTCCTCGGCGGCATCCATGATCGCGTCCAACACTTCGGCCTTCTCCGATCCCTCGGCGGTATTGAGGGGGCCGCCCTTGCCGCGGCTCGGATCGTCGGAGGTCTCGTAGTTCTCGGACTTCTTGAAATACGGCAGCACGGATTCATAGGACCAACCGCGGTTCCCAAGCTGGGACCAGGTGTCGTAATCCAGCGGTTGGCCGCGCACATAGACCATGCCGTTGATCGAGCTTGACCCGCCCAGCACCTTGCCACGCGGAATCGGGATGGCGCGGTTGTTGGTGCCCTCCTCCGGTTCGGTCTCGAAGCGCCAGTTGAGGCCCGGCATGTCCAGGGTCTTGATGTAGCCGACCGGGATATGGATCCACATATTGCTGTCCTTGCCGCCGGCCTCCAACAGCAGGACCTTGACCGATGGGTCCTCGGTCAACCGGTTGGCGAGCGTGCAGCCCGCCGACCCCGCGCCAACGATGATGTAGTCATAGGTATCCGCCGGCTCGCTCATAATCTCGGTCCCATCCATGGATCAGCATGTGGGCAAAGACGCCATCATCGGCAAAATTGTCAAGCGTTCCAGCGATCCGAGCCCCCGGCGAACACCGCCGAGAAGCAATGAGCGGTTGACATTTCTTCATGAAAACTATCATATTTAGCCTGTGCTAACTTAAGCATCGCAAGTTCGAAAAGATCATGAACTTTTCCCGCCTCAGCCGCCGAAATCTTTTGGGCACCGGGTTCCTTGGATCACTCCTCGGGCTGACCGCGACGCATGCCTCGACGGCCCTGGCGGCCAGCGAGACTCAATCCGGCGCGATGCATCATGACAAGCATGCCATGGGCGCGATGATGACCGTGGGCGAGGTCGATAACGCGCGCAACGGCTTCGATCCGCATGCGATGCTGACGGACTGGGAGCGCGGGACCACGTCGGTTGGCGCCGATGGCCGCGTCACCCGCGAATTCGAGGTCACGGCGGAAGACAAGGAAATCGAGATCGCGCCGGGCATCTTCTTTCCCGCCTGGACCTATAACGGACGCGTGCCCGGCCCGACCCTGCGCGCCACCGAGGGAGAGAGGCTGCGGATCATCTTTCGCAATCACGGCTCCATGCCCCACACCATGCATTTCCACGGCATTCACGGCGCCAGCATGGACGGCGTTTCCGGCGCCGGAGAGATCTCACCCGGCGAGGAATTCGTCTACGAGTTCGATGCCCGGCCCTTCGGCTGTCACCTCTATCATTGTCATTCGATCCCGTTGAAACGCCACCTTCACAAGGGCCTTTACGGCGCGTTCATCATCGACCCCGACCCAGAGCGCCATCCGGAAGCGGTCGATAGCGCGCGCTCTCGCCTGCTTGGCACGCCGGAGAACGCGCACTGGCAGGAATTGCTCATGGTGATGAACGGCTTCGACACGAATTTCGATGAGGAGAACGAGGTCTACGCGGTCAACACGGTGGCCCACGCCTATTCCAAGAAACCCATCGTGATCGAACGCGACCGGCCCATTCGCATTTATCTGGTCAATATCACCGAGTTTGATCCGATCAACTCGTTCCACATTCACGGCAATTTCTTCGACTACTACGATCACGGCACGACCCTGGAGCCGACCTCGCGGATCATCGACACGGTGATGCTCTGTCAGGCCCAGCGCGGCATCATCGAGATGTCGTTCAAGGATTTCGAGCCGGGCCTCTACATGTTTCACGCTCATCAGGCGGAGTTTGTCGAACTCGGTTGGATGAGCCATTTCGAGGTGCGCGCGTGATGGCCAGAATGTTCCGCGTCATAGGCCCCTTCATGCTGATCGCCCTGGTCGCGGTCGCGTTCTTGAAGATCGACCCCCTGTCCCGGTTCCAGGACAGCGTCCCGCCCGCCGAGGCGCTGATGATCGAGCGGATTAATATCGACGATGACGGGTTCCGCTTTCTCGTGCGCTCCGAGGGCGCCGACGCGGTCTCCATCGCCCAGGTTCAGGTTGATGGCGCGTTTTGGCAGTTTGAGCAGTCCCCACCCGGCCCGATCGCGCGGCTCGGCACGGTCTGGATCCATATCCCCTATCCCTGGGTCCATGGAGAGGCCCACCACGTCGCCTTGCTGACCGGCACCGGCACGCCGTTCGAATACAGCATCGATGTCGCGGTCCCCACATCCCAGGGGTTGGGCGGCGACTGGCTGTTCTACGGCCTTGTCGGCCTGTTTGTTGGTTTCGTGCCGGTCGTGCTGGGCATGCTGTTCCTGCCGGCGATCCGCCAGGCCGGGCCCGAGACCATGGGCTTTGTTCTCGCGCTGACCATGGGATTGCTCGGCTATCTGTTTGTCGACACCCTTGCCGAAGGCCTGGATTTCGCCGAGGAAGCCGCCGAGACCTTTTCCATGCGCGAGATGGTCTGGATCGTCGCTCTCCTCACCGGCGCGGTGCTGTTCCTGATCGGACGGCGATTGGATAACGGAATCAGTCCGGCGATGCTGGCCTGGACGATCGCGCTTGGCATCGGGCTGCATAATCTTGGCGAGGGTCTGGCTATCGGCGGGGCACTGGCCGGCGGCGCGGTCGCGCTCGGCTCGTTCCTGGTGATCGGCTTCACCTTGCACAACATTACCGAGGGGATCGGCATCGTCGCCCCCTTGACCGGGGAGCGGCCCGGCATGCCCCTCCTGTTTGGCTTGGCCGGGCTGGCGGGACTGCCGGCGGTGCTGGGTCTATGGCTTGGCGTTCAAGCCGTCAGCCCGCACTGGGGCGCCATGGCAATGGCCGTCGGCGCCGGCGCGATCCTGCAGGTCCTGATCGAGATCGCGCTGATCATCCGCAAGCGTTATTTCGGCGAGGGTGCCGCGAGGCCGGTCGGCGGGATCGTGGCCGGCGGCACTCTCGGCCTCGTTCTCATGTACGCGACCTCGCTGATCGTGACTGCCTGACCGAGGGTTTACGCTCCCGACAAGTCCGGACGCGCGGACGGGCCGAAATGCGCCTCGATGGCCATGCCGATGGCCAGCGCGTGAGCATCCTCGCCGTTGCGACACATCACCTGCAAACCCACCGGCAGCGGCGAGCCGAACTGATGCACCGGCGTGGTGATCGCGCATTGCCGGAAGATGTTCGAGGGCTGGGTGTTACGCGAGGCGAGGAAGGATTTTTGCGCGCCCGCCTCATCCTTCAGATCCTGAATGGGCATCGGCAGGAAGGCGCAGGTCGGCCCCACCCATCCGTCAAGCCCATCCATCGCGTCATCGGCCAGGGCCGCGAGTTCGTGATGGCGAATGACCGCCGCGGCATGCTCGACACCCGTGACATCAAAGCCCTTGGCCGCGCGGGCCGCGGTCGTCGGATCCATATTCGGCTCGGCCTGCCGGAAACCGTTCTCGCCGATGGCCGCGAGAAACTCGGGCGGGCAGATCGCCGGGAATAGCCATTCCCGCTCCCGGGCGTCGGGGATATCAACGTCCACGATCTCAACCCCAGCCTCGGCGAGCGAGGCGAGCGCCGCTTCGACGCAAGCCAAGACCTCGGGCTCCACATCGTCGAAGAAGAAGGAAGTCGGGCGCCCCAGTCGCAGGCCGGCCAGCGGCGCCGCGCTCGGAATATCCTCGCCCGTGACGATGGCATGAACGATGGCCGCGTCGGCGGCGCTCCGGGTCAGTGGGCCGACGGTGTCGAGTGTCGGCGACAGCGGGAACACGCCGTCCGTGGGCAACAGACCGATGGTCGTTTTGTGGCCGAACACGCCGTTGAAACAGGCGGGAATACGCACCGACCCGCCGGTATCCGAGCCCATGGCGAAGGCACAGAGCCCCGCGGCCGTGGCAACACCGGAGCCACTGGACGAGCCGCCGGGCATCCGGTGGGTTTCCAGATCCCAGGGGTTCCACGGCGTGCCCCGCGCCTCGTTCACCCCCGTCGCGCCCAGGGCGTATTCCACCGTCTTGGTCTTGCCGAGAATGACGCAGCCTGATTGCTTCAGGTGATGCACGAAGCGGCCTTCGGGGCCGGTGATGTGCGAGGCATCATAAAGCGAGCCATTCGTGGTCGGCATGCCGTCGACCGCGTAGATATCCTTGATCCCGACCGGCACGCCCATCAGCGGGCCGAGATCGGTGCCGGCGGCGAGAAGCTGGTCGATGGCGGCGGCGGCGGCCATCGCCTGGTCCGCCGCGACATGCTGATAGGCGTCAAGCTTGGGGTTGAGCGCCTCGATACGGTCGAGGTAGGCCCGTGTCGTCGCGGCGGCGGTGGTCCGGCCTTCGCGCAGGTCTTGGGCGTATCCGGCGATACCGCCATTCTCCATGGGGTCGGCGGGATAATCGGTCATGGCATCCTCGGATGGTTAGCGGTTGGGATAGTGCAAAGGTTATCGCGAGCCTCCCACGGCTGATCCGGGGAGGCAACATTTTGAAGCGCTTATCCGACCCCGAAGGCGACGATAAGCGCCGGTATCGTGAGCGCCGACAGCAGGGTGGAGATCAGGATTACCGCGCTTACCTGATCGGCGAGCAGCCGGTATCGCACGGCGAGCACGAAAACCAAGGTGCCCGCCGGCAAAGCCGCCGAGATCGTCGTCGACGCCATGCGCTGCTCATCCATGGCCATCACCGAGGCCGCCAGCCAGAACGCCAGCGCCGGGTGAATCAGCATCTTAAGGAACACCAGCCAGCTAACCTCCGAGAGATCCACCGAGGGTTTCTTGCCGACAAGGAAGACGCCCATGGCGACCAAAGCCGCGGGCGCGGCGGCCGCGCCAAGCGAGCCGGCGATGCTAAAGACGAAAGAGGGCAAGGCGATATCCCACGCCGCGACCCCGAGCCCCGCCGCCCCGGCCAGAACCAGTGGGTTCATCGCCACGGCCTTCGCCGCGCCGCCGATCGCCGCCATCAGAGGGGCTTCGGAACGAATATCCAACTCGATCAGCAGGACACCGATCCCAAGCAGGATAGAGGCGTTGAAAACCGTGAACAGTACCGCCGGCAGCGCCCCGTCATCGCCAAACGCAGAGGTCAGCAGCGGCACCCCCATATAGGCGGTATTGGCGAAGGCCGCGGCCAGCCCTTGGATCACCAGAGCCGCGGGCCGGTGTCCAAACGCCACGGCGCCGATACAGATCGCCAGCGCGAAAGTGCCGAAAACCCCGCCCGCATAGGCCGCGTGCAGCGGCCAGTCCAAAACCCGGTCGACGGGAACCTGACTAAGCGACAGAAAGATCAGGGCTGGAAACGCCAGCCAGTAGACGAATCCGTTCAACGCCTCGGCGGCGAGTTCTCCAAACAGCCCCAACCGCCCGCAAACATACCCCGCGAGCACGATGGCGAAGACCGGAACGCCGACATTCAGGACCGCTTCCATCGGTTTCTAAACCCTCCTTGGACGGGTGATCCCACAACCTAGCCGAGTCGCGCGCGTGGTACGATGAAAACCGCTACCACCGCCCGCCCGATCACCAGTCGCGACCAAATTCTGGGTGTTGACATCGCCGCATCGAAGCTTCATGTCCGGCATACGTGAGACAGGCTAAATCGTGTCCCCCGGAGGTACAAAATGATCAGCTATCACGCCGCCATCATCTATTCCGTCGTTCTCGCGGCCGCCTCTGATGGGGATGTCGCCGAGTCCGAACTCGACACGATCCGTGACATGGTCATGGGACTACCGATCTTTAACGATTTCGAACGTGGCAATTTCGGTGAGATCGCCGGTGGCTGCATGGATCTGCTGACCGAGCCCGACGGCCTGGATGCCGCGGTCGACATTATCCGGCAATCGCTGCCGAAAAGGCTTTGCGCGACCGCCTACGCGCTGGCCTGCGACGTCATCGCGGTCGACGGCATCGCGACTCAGGAGGAACTCCGCTTCCTTGAGATGCTGCGCCACGAGATCGAGGTGGATCGGCTCACCGCCGCCGCCATCGAGCGGGGTTCCGCCGCGCGCTATGCCCGGCACGTGGAAGACTAATCCATGAGCGAGACGACAGCGCCAAATCTGGCGGGACGAGTTATCGCGATCGTCGGGCTCGGCCTGATGGGCGCGCCGATGGCCAAGCAGCTACAGGCCCATGGCGCCACGCTCCGGGTCTGGAATCGAAGCGCCGAGAAGGCGGAGGCCCTGGCCGGTGAAATCGACGGCGTAACGGTTTGCACAAGCCCGCGCGAAGCCGCCACCGGCGCCGCCGCGACGATCGTCATGGTGACCGACGCGAACGCGGTCGAGGCCGTGGTCTTTGATCCCCAATCCGGCATCGAACGGGGCCTGGCCCAAGACGGCTTGCTGATCGACATGGGCACGACCTCGGTCTTGCGCACACGGGATTTCGCCGACCGGCTGCGCGCCAGCGGCGGAGAGTGGCTGGACGCGCCGGTCTCCGGCGGGACGGTGGCCGCGGAGGCGGGAACGCTAACGATCATGGCGGGCGGCTCGGATACCGCGTTTTTCCGCGCCAAGCCACTATTCGAAGCCATGGGCGGGCGCATCACCCATGTCGGCGCGATCGGCGCCGGCCAGATCGCCAAATCGGCGAACCAGATGATTGTCGGCCTCACCATCGGCGCCGTGGCCGAGGCCTTCGCGCTTGCCCGGCACACCGGCGTTGAACCCGCGAAGATCCGCGAGGCTCTGTTCGGCGGTTTCGCCCATAGCCGTATCCTGGAGCTGCATGGCGAACGCATGGTCGACCGGGACTACGCGCCGCGAGCAAAATGCTCGATCCAGCGCAAGGATGTCTCCGAGGCGGTTCAGCTCGCCGAATCCGTCGGCCTTGAGCTGCCCGGCCTGAAGGCCAATCTGGATCTATGGAATCACATGGTCGACAACGGCATGGCGGATCTCGACCATAGCGCCCTGCTTCTGGCCATCGATCCCGATTCCGGCGGCTGAGCCATGCCGGACGGTACTGGCTCCGTCGACGCGGTTGTCCTGGATGTCGGCAACGTCCTGATCCATTGGGATCCATCCACGCTGTACCGCAAGATCTTTCTGAAGGAAGACGGCACGCCGGACGAGGACAAGGTCGCGTGGTTCCTGGCCAACATCTGCGACCCACAATGGAATATCCAACAGGACCTCGGCCGCTCCATCGCCGAGGGAAACGCGGCACTTGTTCGGAAACAC
>JADHLJ010000209.1 GCA_016780745.1 Alphaproteobacteria bacterium
AAGCGCCAACATCCGGGCCATGGCAATCTCGATTTCCTGGGCGGTGAGCCAGGGGAACGCATTGTTCGAGAGATTGCTTTCGGTCACCGCCGCCAGCACCTCGCGGGCGCGCGGTCCGGCCAGAACCAGGGTGCCGAAACGCGCGGATTGATCCTCGATGATCACCGAGCCGTCCGGCGGTAGGCTGGCGCGCAGCCAATCCTCGTCATGCCATAAGGCCGCCGCCGCGCTGATCAGCAGGAACCGGTCGTCGGCGAGGCGGGAGACGGTGAATTCCGAGACGATGCCGCCGGAATGGTTCAACGCATAGGCCAGCGTCACGCGTCCCAGCCTTGGGAGGCGGCCGCACACGATCCCGTCGAGCCAGGCCTCGGCGCCGGGGCCGGAGACGAAGAATTTCGAGAACCCGCCGAGATCTAGAATGCCGACCTTCTCGCGAACCGCGCGGCATTCCTCGCCAACCGTGTCGAACCAGTGGGCGCGCCGGAAACTCGGTGCCTCGCGGGCATCCTCGGGGCGCTTCGGGAACCAGGTCGCGCGCTCCCAGCCGCCGCGCGCGCCGAACATCGCGCCCTTGGCCTTGAATTTCTCATACAGCGGCGTGGTCTTTGCGGGGCGTCCCGCCGGCCATTCCTGGACCGGGTGGATGATCGCGTATTCGTTCTGATAGAGCTCTATCGCCCGCGCGGTGACATAGGTTTTGGTCGCGTAGTCGGTGTAGCGCCGTGGGTCCAGGGGCCACATATCCCATTCGGGCTCGCCATGGACGATGTACTCGGCCACGGTCTTGCCGGCGCCGCCGCCCTGGGAGATGCCGAAGCTGAACGAACAGCATTGAAAGAAATTCTTGAGCCCGCGCGCCGGGCCAATCAGTGGAAGCCCGTCGGGCGTGTAGGGGATCGGCCCGTTGATGACCTTCTGTACCCCGACCGAGCCCAGGATCGGTACCCGGGCGCAGGCGCTTTCGATATACCATTCAAGGCGATCGAGATCGTCGGGATAGAGCTGATAGGCGAAGTTCTCGGGCAGACCCTCCAGCCAATGCGGCGTCGCTTGCCACTCATAGGGCCCGAGGATCAGTCCGCCGCGTTCCTGGCGCAGATAATAGCTGTCATCGGGGTCGCGCAGGAGAGGAATCGGCGTCTCGCGCGATTCCAGTTCCGGGATCGTCTCGGTAATCAGATATTGATGCGACATGGAGACGATGGGCAGGTACTGCCCCGTCATCTCGCCGAGCTCGCCGCCGCGATAGCCGCCGGCATTCACCACGACCTCGCAACGGATCTCACCCTTGTCTGTGATGACCTTCCAACCGCCATCGGCTTGCTGTTCCAGGCCGGTCACATTGGTGAAGCGATAGATCTCGGCGCCGAGATCGCGGGCGCCCTTGGCGAAGGCCTGGGTCGCCTGACTCGGGTCGATATCACCGTCATAAGGGTCCCAGAGACCGCCTTCCAGGTCATGCAGTTCGGCGAAGGGATGGCGCTCGCGGATTTCCGCGGGGGTCAGCAGTTCGAACTCCAGGCCCTGGTGCCGCGCCATGCCGGTGATGTGCTTGAACTCATCCATCCGCGCCTTGGAATGCGCCAGCCGGACCGACCCGGTGATGTGATAGTTGATCGGGTAGTCGACTTCCTCGGCCAGACGCGCGTAGAGCTGATTGCTGTAGCGGTGGTACTTGATGACGTTCCAACTGGTGGCGAAGGTCGGGCAATTGCCGGCCGCGTGCCAGGTCGAGCCGGAGGTCAGCTCGTCGCGCTCGACCAACACCACGTCGGTCCAGCCAAGCTTGGTCAGGTGATACAGCGCGCTGCACCCCGCGATACCGCCGCCGATCACCACCGCCCGCGTTTGCGTCTTCATCTCGCGTCTCCGTCACTCACGAGGCGTCTCGCCTACAGCTTATGCCTACCACTTGTTCCGTCGTCCTCGCGTAAGCGGGGACCCGCCATGTTGGAACCCACGACCACGGATCGGTTTGATGCGCTTGAGGTCCCCGCATGCGCGAGGACGACGGTTGGATGTGACGTGGTCGTATGATCACGGTCGGCATCAGTTCCCGGGTCGCATGTGTTCTCTTGGCAGTTGGATATCCAAGCGTTCGCGAATTCGATCATCTATCTCGGTGGCGACATGATCGGGGAAATGGGACGATAAAAGCCGCTCTTTTTCGGCGCGCGCCTTTTGCACGATCGAGGTCGATCCGCGTTCGACCCACTCTTTCGGGCTGTCGCGGTCGCCGACCACGGGATAGACATATTCGGATTCCATGAGCTCAAGGGTTTGCGGGTGACCCAGGAAATGGCCAGGACCATGCAGGCAGGCGGCGCGGATCGCTTCCACCGATAGGCTGTCCTCGGTCACCTCGATGCCCCGGATGGTTCGCAGGGTCGCGCCGATGGACTCATTGTCGATGATTACGCTCTCCATGCAGGCGCCCAGAAGGCTGGCGTGCATGCCGGCGGATTCGTAAACCAGATTGGCCGGGGAGTTGCCGACCAGGGCGTGGTTGTAACCCTTCTCGTAGCCGGCCTGGGCGTCGGGGATCTTGGAATCGGCCATGCCGGCGCAAACTCCGCCGGTCAGATCGTAGTAGTGCGCCATCTGGGCACAGCCGGACATCAACAGCGCCTGCTCGCCGCTGCCGCCGGACATGGCGCCGGTGCGCAGATCAGAGACGAAGGGCCAGGTACCGAAGATCGCCGGCGCGCCCGGCTTGATGGCGTTCACATAGACCAGCCCCGCCAACACCTCGGCGACTTCCTGGACCAGGGCGCCGGCCAGCGCCGCCGGGCTGGTGGCGCCAGCCTGTCCCGCCGCCAAAAGCAGAATCGGCATCCCGCCGCGAACCCCGACCTCCAGAACCTTGCAGGCGTCCTCGGCGAATTTCAGTGGCGGCACCACGAAGCAGCTGGACATCGAAACGAAGGGCCGCTCGCGCCAGGCCTCTTCCGAGCCGGCGATGGCGTGCAACATCTCGAAGCACGACTCAAGATGTTCGGGTAGGACCCAACTCGTGCCCACGTGCTTCTTGGTGCCCATGATCGCGGCATAGCAGGTGTTGATGTCCATGGCGTCGGGTTCGACCATGTCGCGGGGGACGATCATGCGTTGAAAGAAATGCACATGGTCCATGGCGTCGACCAGGCGGGCCAGGTCATAGAGATCCCGTAGGGTGGAATCCCGGTACTCCCCGGTCACCGCGTCGACCATGTGGACCGCCGCGCCGGCGGTGCCGAAATAGGTTTTGGTGCCCCAAGGCTCCATGTCGTGGCGCGGATCCTGGGCATGCAAGGTGAAGCCGCGCGCGGCCTTGGCGATGGTGTCCTCGACCAGGGCGCGGGGAAACATCAACCGGCCATTGGGATCGACATGACCGCCCGCCGCCGTCACCACCTCGATGCAGCTGGGAATGGCGTCGCAAAGCCCGATCGTCTCCAGCACGTCGAGCGCCGCATGGTGCACTTTCTCGATCTCGGTCTGGGTGAGTGGCTGGTAACGTCCGCTTTCCAGACCGCCGCGCACCGGCCGCTTGGCGTCGGGGATCGGGGCGGCGCGCATGGCCTGGCGGGCGGCGCGACCGCCACGTCGGCGTTCGATGGGCGCTTCAACGTTCATGGCTCATCTCCCGGCCAAGTGCGATTCGGCAAGATTTCAGCCGAAACGACGAGATTACAAGGGACAAATTCAGACCTGCTGGTAAGATAAACTAACCATTTTAATGATCATTGGGAGCCGAGATCCGATGCCCCGCCTGCCTTCCCTGAAAGCTCTGCGCGCCTTTGAGGCCGCCGCCCGTCACGAGAGCTTCCGCGCGGCGGCCGAGGAGCTCAACGTCACCCATTCCGCGGTAAGCCATCTGGTGAAGAACCTGGAGGCCGAACTCGCGGTTTCGCTATTCCATCGAATAGGCCGGTCGGTACGGCTCAGCGAGGCTGGCCTGCTCTACGCGCCGATCCTGAAGGACGCGTTCGAGCGAATCGCCGACGGTACCGAGGCGATGCGCCGCCTGGCCGCGAATCAGGGTCTGGTGCTGCAGGTCTATGTCTCGGTCGCGGTGCATTGGATGGCCCCGCGCCTGGGACGGTTTCGCCGCGACAATCCGGATCTGCCGCTTGTCCTGCACACCGCGTTCCGGGATTGGGAGTTCGATCCCGCGCCCGCCGATGTCGGCTTGATCTACACCACCGACCCGGACCCGCGCTGGCACCATATGTTCCTCTATCGCGCGCGGGTCTTCCCGATCTGCGCGCCGGATCTGGTCGCCGAACCGCCGGGCCTACGCGCACCGGCGGATCTGGCGGATCATTCGCTGTTCCAGGTCTATTCCAACACCGATGACTGGCGCGCCTGGCTGGAAGCAGCGGGGGTACCGGATCTCGCGGGAAGGATCGGTCCCAAGTTTGACACCCAACTCCTCGCCCATGAGGCGACATTGACGGGTGAGGGCGTGATGCTGTCCATGGGCCCGTTTATGGGCCGAGACCTGGGTGATGGCTACCTCAAGCGGCCTTTCGATATTGAGGTCGAGCAGACCGGCGCCTGGTATCTGGTCTGTCGCGCCGAACTCCAGCACGACCCGCGCATCCGGCGCCTGTATGAGTGGCTGGTCGCCGAGATCGAGGCGGATCCGGCTTTTGGGTGAGGGTGACGGGTCGCTCATTGTTTCAAACCCGTCATCCGCCATGAAAAAAATTCACCGCGGGTCGCATGTGGCGCAGCACGGGAGGTGTTTTCCTGATCTGATCTAGCAGGCAACCAGAGATCATCAGGCATGTTCCAGCGCCGTATCCCCGAGCTTTTGCGGCACACGCCCGTTCCGAGCGCGCGGGGCTTCGCCGTGCTCGCGGGAACCGAGGCGGTTACCCGTGGAATGCTGATCTCCGTGTTCCCGATCGTGATGTACCGCGCCTACCAGGATTCGAGCCTGGTGTCGGAAATCTATTTTGCCATCGGCGTCCTCTCCATGGTCTGGGGCCTGCTGGTGCCCTGGCTGGTCCGCTACGTGCCCCGGCGCTGGCTCTATTCCGCCGGCGCGCTGTCCTATGTGTTGAGCGCGGGCCTGATTGTCTTCGGGGACGGTCAATGGGTCGCGGTGGCCCTCGCCTTGAACATGGCCGCGACGGTAACGGTTTTCGTCTGTTTCAACGCCTATGTGCTGGACTATGTGGTGAGCGCCGATCTCGGGCGTTGCGAGACGCTTCGGCTCTTCTATAGCGCGGCGTCCTGGACCATTGGTCCGGCGGGTGGGGTCTGGCTGCTGCAACTCTGGGAGCCCGCGCCTTTCCTGGTAGCGGGCGGGTCGGCCATTTTGCTCCTGGCCATCTTCTGGTGGATGCGCCTCGGTAACGGCAAGCTGATCACCCGAGCGCGGGCACCGACACCCAATCCCGTCGCTTATCTCGGCCGCTTCTTCGCCCAGCCGCGTCTGGTCATGGGGTGGCTTTTCGCGGTGGTCCGGTCATGCGGGTGGTGGGCATATGTGGTCTATGTGCCGGTTTTCGCGATCGAGAACGGACTAGGCGAGAATGTCGGCGGGATCGTCCTGTCGATCAGCAACTCCATGCTGTTCCTGACCCCTTTCATGTTGAAATGGGTCGAGCGGAGCAGTGTAAGAACGGCGGTGCGTGCCGGTTTTCTGTGCAGCGCCATGGCCTTCGTGGTCGCCGGTTTCGCCGCGGGCTGGCCCTGGGCGACCGTTTTGCTCTTGATCGTCGGTTCGGCGTTTCTGGTTTTGTTGGACATCGTCGCCGGCTTGCCTTTCCTGATGTCGGTCAAGCCCTCGGAACGCACGGAGATGTCCGCGGTCTATTCGAGCTTCAGGGATGTCTCGGGTATCTTGTCGCCCGGCCTCGCCTGGCTGACGCTCTTGTTCTTGCCGATATCCGGTGTTTTCGCCGCTACCGGCCTCGGGCTGCTTGGATGTTGGCTGATGGCCGGTCGCCTCAATCCCAGGCTTGGTTGGCGGATGTCGAAAAAGCGAACCGGTCTCGTCGGCGGGACGCCCAGCGAAGCCTCCCCGACGGCCTCGGGCTAAGATCCCTAAACGTCGACCATCACCTGCACCGCCGCCGAGGCGATGACTGCTTTGTCGCCGCCGGTCGCGTCCGGGATGTCCAGGCCGCCCTTCACGACATTGACCGTGACCACGCCCACCGGGAGCGAGGCCTTGACCTTGGCGGCGTCGACCTTGGCCGGCTCCTGGACGCCGATCGTCACCTCGACCAGAAGCTTGGACTTGTCGACCTTGAGGGTGCTGACAAAACTAAGCGAGCTGTGATGCAAGGCGTCCTGGACCGCGCGCAGGGCCGCCTTGGTGTAGTCGCCGCCTTGCAGATCATTGCCGGCGCCCATCTCCAGGATCACGCGTTTGACGGTCATGACGCGGCTCCCGCTAGCGTGTAGCCGTCAGGCAGATCGAGATAGACCGCCGCCGCCGCGTGGGCGATCAGGGTCACGTCGGCGCGCGCCGGGTTGGGGATCTCCAAACCACCCTCGACACAGGTGACCGTGCCGGTGCCGTGCGGAAGAACCGCCAGAACCTGGGCGGTGTCGACCTGGTCGGGCTTGGGAACACCGATGGTGACCTCGACCCGCATGGCGTCGCTGTCCTGGCCAACGACCTCGCCGATGCCGAGCGAGTTATGCCAAAGCGCGTCCTTGAGCGCCCGCACCGCGGCCTTGGTGTGATCGCCGCCGCGAATATCCGTGCCCATGCCGATTTCCAGCACCACGCGTTTCCATGTCATCGAGTCATGTCCTTCACATCAAGAAGTCTTGTCGGGAACGTCTGGCGCGATCACTCCCGTCGCGGGGATGGTTATATCAGATCGTGACCATGGCAACCCATTGGGATCTTGCACTGGCATCTTTCGCCGTCGCCTTGATGACGATCAGGGCTTCTTCCGTGCTTTTGGCCACCCTATCTCGTCGCGCCGGCGAAAGCCGGGGCTCGGGGCAAGCGATGTTGAGCCCCTGTTTTCACAGGGGCGACGGACTTCTGGACTACAGCCTGACGCGCTTGAGCCGTAAGGCGTTCGATATTACCGACACGGAGCTGAGGCTCATCGCCGCCGCCGCGATCATCGGGCTGAGCAGCAAACCGAAAAGCGGATAGAGCAGTCCGGCGGCAATCGGGATGCCGATCGCGTTATAGGCGAAGGCGAAGAACAGGTTCTGGCGGATATTCGCCATGGTGGCGCGGCCAAGGGTGATGGCGCGGACCAGAGCCGAGAGATCCCCGCCGACCAAGGTCACGCCGGCGCTTTCCATCGCGATATCGCTACCGGTTCCCATGGCGATGCCGACATCGGCCTGGGCCAGGGCCGGGGCGTCGTTGATGCCGTCGCCGACCATGGCGACCACGCGTCCGTCCTCGCGCAAAGCTTGGAGGATGCCGTGCTTGTCCTCGGGCAAAAGATCCGCTTCGACATGCTTGATGTCGAGCCGGGCGGCCACGGCGTTAGCGGTGACTTCATTGTCGCCGGTCAGCATGATCACCTCGATCCCGAACCCGGCGAGGCTGGCGACCGTGTCCTCGGCGGTGGATTTGATTTCGTCGGCGATCACCAGCATTCCGGCGACCTCGCCATCGATGGCCGCGAAAAGCACGGTCGCCCCCGAGGCCCGGCGTTTGGCGGCGGCGCTGGAAAATCCGGCGAGCGAAAGGCCCGCGGCCTCGAGATATCGCGCGGAGCCCAACATCACGGTTCTGCCCTGGACGGTGCCGCGAACCCCGTGTCCGGTATCGGAAACGAAATCCTTGGGCTCGGCGAGCGGCATGCGTCGGGCCTCCGCCTCGGCGACGATCGCGCTGGCGAGCGGGTGCGCGCTGCCCAGTTCCAGGGTGGCGGCGTAACCCAGTACCTCGACGGCCTCGAACCCCTCGCCGGGGATGATCTCAACCAGGCGCGGCTGTCCCTCGGTCAGAGTGCCGGTCTTGTCGAGCAGGACGGTGTCGACGCTGGCCAGCCGCTCCAGGGCCTCGGCGTCGCGGATCAAAATACCCGTCTCGGCGCCTCGGCCCGAGGCCACCATGATCGACATGGGCGTCGCCAGTCCCAGCGCGCAGGGGCAGGCGATGATGAGCACCGATACCGCCGCGACCAGCCCATGCGCCATCGACGGCGGCGGCCCCCAAAGCGCCCAGGCGGCGAAGGCGAGAAGCGCGACGATGACCACCGCCGGCACAAAGAAGCCCGAGACCCGATCGGCCAGGGCCTGGATTGGCGCGCGGGAGCGCTGAGCCGCCGCGACGAGCTGGACAATCCTCGCGAGCAGAGTCTCGGACCCAACCCGTTCGGCCCGGATGATCATGGTGCTATTGCCGTTCAAGGTGCCCCCGATCACCGGATCGCCGACGCCAAGGCTGACGGGGATCGGCTCGCCGGTCACCATGGATTGATCAACCGCCCCGCTTCCCTCGACGATGATGCCGTCCACGGGCACCGCGTCGCCCGGTCGCAGACGCAAACGGTCACCGACGGAAACCGAGGACAGCGCGACCTCGGTCTCCCCGCCGACGCCGTTGATAAGGCGCACCGTCTTGGGTGTCAGATCGAGTAGGGCCCGAAGCGCGCCGCTCGCACGCTCCCTGGCGCCGATCTCCAGAACCTGTCCCAGGAGCACCAGGGTGATGATCACCGCCGCGGCTTCGAAATACAGGCCGACCGCGCCGGACGGAGATTTGAAAGCGCTGGGGAAGATTGCCGGCGCCGCCACCGCGAGAATGC
>JADHLJ010000210.1 GCA_016780745.1 Alphaproteobacteria bacterium
ACCCTCGGCGCGACTGGTCGAGCAGCAACCAACGATGTTCTCAACGGAACGTCGGGGAGTGGTTTGATGGGCGACTTCCTAACCATTGAGCAAGGACACCGTCTGCGGTGGTCGAAGCAGTTGGGGATGCGCGGCAAGGCCCGCCACATAAGTCCTGACGGTCGTTGTGGAACAATGAAACTGGTGACCACTGGAGACTATACCCTGATGTTATCGGCGCATCAGAGGCTGTTCCCCGGGGCTCCAGTGCCGACCGTTAAGCTGCAGTCCGCGTCTGGAAGGAACGCCAAGTTCGAGGCCTTGGCCCGCTCACTCACCGCGATGCAACCAGGGACGACCTTAGACAGCCTAACAGTCGCCAATGACCTGGGGGTCGACTGGTCGAAGAACGGCAAGCGGTTCGTCACGCACCCAAGAGTCGCCGACACTATGTACGCCCTCGGCATCACCTACCAATCAAAGCGCGGTCGCAACGGAACCGCTTGGTTCCAACGCGCTGCGGCGTAACCATGACTGGAGAACAACATGGCCAAGAAGGATCACGCCGACCCAATGAACTATCCCCCCGACAGTCCGCTCCACGAGTTCTATCCTGGTGGGGACTCTGAGGAGCACATCATTGTCCTGCAAGGACCGCTGTGCCCGGCCTTGCAGAAGATCAAGGATAAGCGCAGCTGGCCACTTCCCGACCCCAATGATCCCTGGCTGAAGCCATGGAGGCCAAAGGGGAACGCGAAGACTAGGAAGGAATGCTAGACATAGACGCGGAGACCGAGAGCGGCGCTCAGTTTTTCGTTGAGCTTCGTCCCTCCCGACAATCTGTACCTATGGAACACAGTTGGCCGCTGTGAGGGCTCGGTAATCCTTCTCAATCCAGAGGCCCGTGATTGGGTCTCTGTTTTTTTTCGAGTTAATCGTTTTGTGGTCCTTTCGTTCTCATTCTCCTGATGATGGGACCACCCGGGGCGGGTAAGTCAATGCTCGCGGCAAGGATTCCCGGCATTCTGCCGCCGCTTGAAGCCTCGGAGGCACTTGAGGTCAGCATGGTTCAATCCATCGCCGGCGTGCTTACCGAAGGCCGGATTTCCCGGCGTAGACCATTTCGTGACCCGCATCACTCCAGCAGCATGCCAGCGCTGGTCGGCGGCGGCGCCCAAGCCCGACCCGGCGAGGTGTCGTTGGCACATCGTGGGGTCCTGTTTCTCGACGAGTTGGCGGAGTTTCCCGGAATTAGGTAGCAAATGCACCAACGGGAAATTTGCGATATGGTAGCAGCATGTTTCGTAACGAAATTGATCGTTTCTTTTCGAAGATCGAATGGCGCTGGTCCTTGGCGAACATGCTTTGGGGCACCGGCGCCTTGGCCAGCGCTACGCTCCCGGCGTGGGCGGTGAGCGCCATGGAGATTTTCTCTCAATACGCCCCGTTATCTTGGATTGCCGCTGGCTTCGTTGGTTTTATCGTCTTTTGTGTTGGCTTTCTCGTTTATTCGAAAGCGCACCAAATTTACGTCCGATCGCGATTCAATGCGCGTTCGATATCATCGGGGGCTTATGTTGACCCAATGGCCAAAATGTTCGAGCGGAAGCGCATTTTTTTGAGTGATTTTTGCTTACCGTCTAGCCAAGTGATAAACGACAAGAACTTTGTAGATTGTGAGATAATAGGTCCGGCAAACCTATATTTGGCTTATGGGAACAAGGCGGACGAGCCAGTGTTGCCTAAGTGTGATGCAACGGTTCTGTTCCCCGGGGCCAAATTTTTTAACGGCATCACGTTGATAGATTGCAATTTTAGAAGGTGTTCATTCCAAAGGGTGACGTTCTTCGTCTCTGATGCAGAGTATCCTTTGGTCAAGAATTTGGACTGGCTAAACTGGATTTGCTATCTGCCGGATAGCCAATTGCCGTTGTTGGCTAATGATCAACAAGATGGACAGAACGTGTCCCCATCGCTTCCAGGCACTGGAACAGAAACGCCGCCGTAAACTTTCCGCGTGCTGTTTTGTTTCGCAAGTTTCGCTCGTCCTCGGCCACGCCGATCTCGGACAATTTGTCCACCAATTGGGAGTAAGTCATTCCGTGCCGAGCCATTTCGGCGCGGAGAATACGTTTTGCGGTGGATTCCCACTTCGTCAACTCTGGCATGTCACGCTCCATGATGATTTTGTCATCATATAACGTGCGAAAGCTCTTGAAAAGATGATTATCTGTCATTATATCTAGTGCTCAAGCACTGGAGACGATGACAAATGGCCCAACACTTCCTTCTATCCGCGAAAGCCCGCACGTTAAGTGTGGTCAAAGTCGCGCGGATGACCGAGGAAGAAGCTCGGGCCATGTTCCGCGCGATCCGCTGGGCTGATACGGATGGTGATCCAGTTTGCCCGCAGTGTGGTTGCTTTGCCGTCTACGAGTACAAGGCGCGCCCGATCTTCAAATGCAAGGGTTGCGGTCATCAGTTCAGCGTCACCAGTGGGACGATCTTCGCTAGCAGGAAACTGCCAGTTCGCGACTATCTATTGGCGATCGCGCTGTTCGTGAACGGTGCCAAGGGCATGTCGGCGCTCCAGTTGGGCCGGAACCTCGACGTTCAGTACAAGACGGCTTACGTCCTCGCGATGAAACTGCGGGAAGCCATGAGCGCGGAACATGCCGAGATGACGCTATCCGGTGATGTCGAGGTCGACGGCGCTTACTTTGGCGGCCACGTAAAGCCTGAGAACAAGAAAGAGGACCGCAAGGACCGTCGCCTGAAAGAGAACCAGACCGGCGAGCGCCGTGTTGTCGTTGTCATGCGCGAGCGCGGGGGCCGCACATTGCCTTTCGTGTTCCGTTCCGAGGATGCCTCGGTTCCGACGATCCGCGCCCGTGTCGAGACTGGCAGCACCGTCTACGCCGACGAAGCGCCAAGCTGGGATGACCTGCACGCCAGTTACGACATGCACCGGATCAACCATTCAATCGCGTTCCAGGACGAAGACGCCTGCACCAACCAAGCCGAAAGCTTCTTTTCCCGGCTGCGCCGCGCGGAAATCGGCACGCATCACCGGATCAGCGGCAAGCACCTGAACGCCTATGCAGGTGAGATGGCGTGGCGCGAGGATACGCGCCGGATGCCGAACGGGACGCTGTTCACTTTGACGGCTGCTGCTGCGATGAACCATCCGGTGAGCCGGAAGTGGAAAGGGTACTGGCAGCGGTAGTGCCTAACCCATTGAAAAGTGAATCTTATTTTCTGTTGTGAAACAACGGGTTATATGCTATTGACCTTTTATGATCCAGTTCAAGGTCAATAGAGCAAAAACAATCAACGCCTTGCTTTTCCTGATAAGCGAGGCGCAAGAACGTGGGCAAGCTCCGTCTCAATATGATCTTTTGAAGGCCATTTTTTTGGCTGATCGGGCGCACCTTAACCAGTACGGAAGACCCGTCACGTTTGACCGCTATGTCGCGATGAAGCACGGCCCGGTACCGTCCTTCGCATATGACGTACTAAAGCCTGGTTTCGATTGGCGGAAAGTTGGGAAGAACCAGGCCCCCTGGATCTCAGCAGCCGGGCACAAGAAGCATTTGTTTTCGCCAGGCCAAGAACGGCCCGATTTGCGAAAGCTTTCTGGCACTGATCGGAGATGCCTTTCCGATGCTCTCGGGACCGTGCTTTCCTTGACGTTTGGCCAAATTCGGAAGCTGACTCACGATGACCGTGCCTATTTGGCGGCGTGGAAAGATGAAGAGGGCGCAAAAGCGTTCCCAATCAACATAGAACATTTGCTGGATGACCCTTCGGACGATGCCGTCGATGACCTGCGGTATTTCGCAGAAATGAGCGGGTGAGTTCGCATGTTTGATCCCGGACAGGTCGTTTATGTCGTAAGCGACCAAGCCAAGGGATACAAACAACGGAACAAGTATCATCTTTGCGTTTGCGGTGTTCGCGGCAAGTACCTGTTTATAAACCGTAAATCTTGGGTCGGATCTTTCCCTCTGCGCAAAGCGGATTTGCCGGCGATGCCCGAGGACGAAAGTCATATTGCTTGTAACTCGGTTATCCCCGTCTCAGACAACTACATGAAGCGGAACAACGCGCGCCTCGTTGGCAGTTTGTCTGCCGACTTCATTGCTCGGTTGATTGACCACATCAATGACTGTGAGGTCTTAACGGACGAGCAAAAGGAAGAGGCGGTTGACGGGCTTACTGGAGCGATACGCCCTTAGATTCAACGGGTTTGAGGGCCGTTCATCCACTTTTATTGATAACCACCCACCCCTTGTAAGTCCCCTCCATCGGGACTTCGCGGGCCAACCCTTTCTCGACCATTCGCCACAAACAGGCTCCGACGCGCTTCCGGATCAACGACACGGCGCGGGCATCGTTCGGGTCTAGCCCGCGTCCTTTGACAACCTCTATCGCTATCTCTAGCGACGTGATCGGCTCGGAAGCGTTGCGGAGCGCTCCTAGGACAAAGCGCTGCATCTCGCCTCTGTAAGCCCCGTGACGGGCTGGAAACTGCTTTGGCTTGGCCAGCGCTAGATCCTGGTCCGGTGCCAGCAGGTGGATGGTGTGGTCCAAGTGGTCGAGGTCAACGATCAGATCGTTGAGCGCTCGCTGGTGGTGTTCGATCTTGCCGGATATCTCGCGGCGCAATTCGATCAGTCCTGAGACTGTGTTCGGGCGTTCCATGTTCTAAGTGTATGGAAACGCGCGACAAATTTTGAGGGGATTTTAGGTGCGCTTGCTACCTAATTCCGGAGTTCCCGCGCACGGTTTTGGATTCCCTCAGGCAATCCATCGAGACCGGCCGGGCGGTGGTCAGCCGCGCCAATCATCGCTTCACCTATCCCGCCCGGTTTCAACTGGTCGCGGCAATGAATCCCTGCCGATGTGGGCATATCGGAGATCCGGCGCGCGCTTGCGCTCGGGCGCCAAGATGCGCGCAAGATTATCAGAGCCGGCTGTCTGGGCCGCTCTTGGATCGGTTCGACATTCTAATTGAGGTGCCACCGGTTAGCGCGGCGGATCTATCGCTGCCTCCTCCCAAGGAAGGAAGCGCTTGTGTCGCGGCCAGGGTTGCGGCCGCGCGCCAGCGCCAGCTCGATAGGTTGACCCGCGCCGATGTCCGCGAGGGCCCGCGCAGCAACGCTGAAACCGATGGCGAGATCCTCGAAGCCATCGCCACGCCGGACGAGGCGGGCCGAAACTTGTTGAAGACCTCGGCGGAACATCTGGGGTTGACCGCCAGGGGCTATCATCGCGTTTTGCGGGTGGCCAGGACCATCGCCGACCTGGACGGCGCCGACAAGGTAAGGCGCTGTCATGTCGCCGAGGCACTCGCGTATCGCGGACCGCGTCACGTCTGACTCAATCGACAAGAAGGCCAATCCATACCATTGAAATTTAACCAATCTGAGTAAATCACTATTCACGACGGTGAGTAACATGTTACTCACTGCCCCATGCTTGATCGATGCATGGGATGGGCTCGTTTACCTCTTCGCCGCTGGAAGCCCCGGGGCATGGCGATTGTGGTGGGCCTATTTTGGTCGTCGGGAGCTATTGGAACCGCGGCGGTTGCCGAGACCGGCGGGGACTCGCCCGAGGGCGCTTCGTTGGTCCGGATATCGCCATGCCTTGCGGGATGCCCGGTCGGATCACCAATTGAGAACCGTGTTGTCGCCGGTGAAAGCCTTGTCTTCAGCAACAATCGCGAGACGAAGTTTCCGGATTGGATCGCCTATGCCGTCGCGCCTCGTTTGTTCGGGCCGACGCGAGCGCGGGTTTGGCGCGCTGATCCTCGACTGCCCGAAAGCGAGACTCTTGAACCGGAGGACTATCGGGGCGCGTATTCCATGATGGGCGTGGATCGCGGTCATCTGGCCCCGTTGGCAAGCTTCGCGGGCGCACGGCAATGGCGGGTGACCAACTATCTCTCCAACGTGATGCCGCAGCGTAGCGCGCTTAATCGAGGCCCCTGGGCGCGGTTGGAGGCCGCGGTGCGGCGACTCGCCCGTGACCGGGGCAGGCGGCCTGTCCACATCGTGACGGGTCCTCTATTCGAGAGGGACATGCCGCCGCTTCCAAATGCCGACGAAGCCCATGTTGTTCCCAGTGGATATTGGAAAGTTGTCGCGATCGGTGGGCGTGGCGGCGTGGCGGCCGCTGTCGGATTCGTCATGGATCAGGATTTGCCGCGGTCGGCGGATTTCTGCGACGCGGAGAACAGAATAGGGATCAAAGAATTGGAGCATCGAGTTGGAATTGGCCTGTTCCCCGGGCTCGATCCCATTGGCGGTGACGAGAGCGAGCGGCAATCCGCCGACCTGGCACGACGGTTGGGCTGCGAAAACTAGGACGCTGGCACTAGAGCCGAGCCTCGATGGCGTCCCAGATCATGGCTTCGACATTGATATCGTCAAAACGGCCCAGTTCCTGGATGCCGGTCGGTGAGGTCACGTTGATCTCGGTGAGGTAATCACCGATCACATCGATGCCGACAAAGATCAGACCGCGCTCCTTGAGCGCGGGCCCGATCGCCTCGCAGATCTCGAGGTCGCGTTTGGTCAACTCGCATTTCAGCGGCCTGCCGCCGACATGCATGTTGGACCGGGCCTCGCCCTCGGCGGGAACCCGATTGATCGCGCCGACCGCCTTGCCGTCGACCAGGATCACGCGTTTGTCACCTTGGCGGACCTCCGGCAGATATTGTTGGGCAATGATCGGCTCGCGATAGAAGTTCGTGAACATCTCCAGCAGGGAATTCAGGTTCTCATCGCCCGGCTTGACGTGAAACACGCCGGCGCCGCCGTTGCCGAAAAGCGGTTTGACGATAATGTCTTTGTGCTCGTCGCGGAACGCGTGAACCTCGTCACCATCATTGGTGATCAGGGTCGGTGGCATCAACCCGTCGAAATGGGTGACGAAGAGTTTTTCCGGTGCGTTGCGGACATGGGCCGGGTCGTTGACCACCAGGGTCTCGGGATGCACATGCTCCAGCACATGCGTGGCGGTGATATAGGACATGTCGAAGGGCGGATCCTGTCGCATCAACACCACGTCGACATCGCTGGCGAGATCAACGACCGCGGTCTCGCCAAGCGTGAAGTGATCGCCCTTGACCCGGCGCACGGACAGGGGCCGGGCCTTCGCGGTTACCTTGCGGTCCTTGAACGAAAGATGCCGCGGCAGATAGTGCAGAAGATCATAGCCACGTTTCTGCGCCTCCAGCGCCAAGGCGAAACTACTATCGCCATCAATATCGATGGGTTCGATCGGGTCCATTTGAATAGCGACGGTCAGGCCCATTCGGTGTTGCTCCGGCGGATGGTTGCGGTTTTCTGGCGCGGGCGAGGCTCTGATATGATTCCCGCGAAATCGAGCGGATCATGCGCGGGACGGTCCGGGGTTGCAATCCCCTGATCGCGGGGCAAGGGAATCGGCGCCGGGATCCAGGGGGGTCAATTCAGGCGTTTTTCCAGATCCATCAGCACGCGGGCGGTCTCGTGGCGCGCGGTGGCGCCGGCATCGCCATGTTCCAGATAGTCGCGCAGGAGTGCTATCGCCGCGCCGAGATTGCCGATCCGCGCGTTCACCATGCCCGCCTCGCGTTGGAGATCCGAAAGATCCGGAGCGAGGAGACGCATCCGTTCGAGAACCGCCAAACCCTCGGTGAAACGCTCGTTCTGATAGAGCCTAAGCTTGATGTTGTTTTGCAGGCGTAGAAGAACCTGACGGTCCGAAACCGCTTGCGTGGCGGCCGGCGTAAGCTCGGCCTTGCCATTGCTCATGTCCTGGAGCAGGCCGCGCAGCGCCGGCGCGTCCATCAACCGGCCGCGGTGAAACGGATCGACAATCACCTGTTCGGCGCCGATCCGTATGCGGATGAGGAAGTGATTGGGAAAGTTGAGGCCTTCCGCCCACCAGCCTTGGCCTCGCGCAACGTGGATATAAAGAATCCCAAGAGCCACCGGTAGGCCTTTTCGGCGATCGATAACCCGCATGAGATTGGCGTTCTGTGGATCGTCATAGGTCGCGCTGTCGCCGGCAAAGCCGAGCTCCTTGGCCAGGACATACGAAACGCAAGCCGCTTGGTCTTCCGACGTCGCGTTGGGCGCAAGCGAGGCCACACGCGCCGCGACTGCTTCGGTCATGCGGGAAAGTTCGTCACGATACCGCGTCACGGGAACACCGGGTCGATCCTTCGCCGCGAAGGCCAGCGCGGTCTCGGCGATATCGAGCGGGTCATCGCCCCTGCCCGCCGCCGCGCGCAGAATGTCCTCCGGATCGATCTCGTTTGGGGCCGTGCGGTCGGACATCAGGGCTTCGACACGGTCACATAACTTACGACATTCGTGACGTATTCCAGGTTTCGTGCGTGGTTGATCACGCGATCCAACTCGCTCTGGTCGCGGGCGACGCCGAACAGATAGACCACCCCGTTGACGGTATCGGTCGAGAAATTGATGGATTTTATGTCCTTGTCGAACAACAGAGTGCCCTGGAGCCGCTTGTTGATCACGATGTCCTGGGCCCGATCGGTCAGGCTCGCGCCATTTCGGACCTGGACTTCGTTGATCACCTCGCGCACGCCATCGGCTTGCCACGAAAGCCGCGTGGCCTCGATGCGATCCTCCGGCCGTTCCACGGCCCCGGTGAGAAGCACCCGGCCGCTTTCCACGGATAACGAGACGGCGCTAAACAGGTCGACGTTCTTCTGGAACAGGT
>JADHLJ010000211.1 GCA_016780745.1 Alphaproteobacteria bacterium
CGATCTCGCGCAGCGCGCCGGTCATGGCGTCGAAGCCGGTGGCGAACACGATGGCGTCGAGCTCGAAGGTCTGGCCGCCCTCGGTGCGCAAGCCGGCCGGCGTGATCTCGGCGATCGGATCGGAGCGCACGTCGATCAGCGTGACGTTCGTCGTGCGCTCGAAGGCGGTGCGGTAGCAGCCACAATCTCCGACCCCAGATTCCTCTACTAGGATCGCACGTTTTGTGCTATGTTCCTCTTTTGTTCTAAGATGGAAATCATGGGGGCAAACACAACAATCGAATGGACTGACGCGACGTGGAACCCGGTTACGGGTTGCACCAAGATCAGCGCCGGCTGCGATAATTGCTACGCTGCGCGCTTCTCCGAGCGCTTTCGCGGTGTCCCCGGCCATCCCTTTGAAAACGGCTTCGACCTTCAACTACGGCCGCAGCGTGTAGAGCAGCCACTCCGTTGGCGGCAGCCGAAGATGATCTTCGTCAACTCGATGAGCGATCTCTTTCATAAGGAGATTCCCTACGCCTTTATCGACCGCGTCTTCGACACCATGGAGCGCGCGGACTGGCATACGTTCCAAGTCCTGACCAAACGCAGTTCTCGTCTGCGCAACTACGTAAATGCGCGCTACCAAAACGCGTCAGCGCCTGCACACATATGGCTCGGCGCGTCCATGGAGGACGGTACAAAAAGATCGCGGGCTCGCCACATCCAAGAGACGAACGCCGCCGTGCGATTTCTGTCGGTCGAACCGCTGATCGGCCCTATCGGTGAGATCGATCTCAGCGGCATTCATTGGGTTATTGTCGGCGGCGAGAGCGGCCCCGGTGCTCGGCCTATGCTTATCGAGTGGGCGCGTGACGTTCGTGACCGATGCAAGGCCGCGGGCGTGCCGTTTTTCTTTAAGCAATGGGGCGGCTTAAGGCCGAAGTCCGGCGGGCGAAGGCTCGACCGGCGCGAATGGAATCAATTACCGAAATAATCAAGCGTAGCCAAAGGGACGACGGGGGAGACCAGAAATGGCGGCGCCCAAGGAAACAATCTGGCAGCTTGAGCCCCATACGCGGGCGAAGCACGAAATTCTGAGGCGTTACCTTCAGGCATGGATGGTGATCCTGAGCCAAGGGCGCTTCCCGGACATTCTCTACATTGATGGTTTCGCGGGGCCCGGCGAATACGAGGGCGGCGAACTGGGTTCGCCAATCATCGCGCTCGACACGGCGCTCAGCTTCAGGCCGCCACTTCAAGCCAGTGTGCATTTCCTGTTCGTGGAGAAGGATCCGCATCGAGCCGAGCATTTGCGGCAACAGATTGAGCAACGTTCGATCCCCAACAATTTTAACATCGTCGTTGAGGGTGGCGTCACCTTCGAAGAGGCGTTCAGCAGGCGGCATCAGCAATACCTCCGGGGCGGCAAGCTGATGCCTACATTCGCCTTCATCGACCCGTTCGGCTGGACTGGCGCTCCCTTCGCCCTCGTCAAGCTAATCCTCGCCAACCCGAGCTGTGAAGTCTTCGTCAATTTTATGTACGAGGAGATCAATCGCTTCTTGAATCACCCGGACCAGGTCGGAAACTTCACGACGTTCTTCGGCACGGAGGATTGGAAGCAGTGCGTGAGCGCCGCCGAAGCACGCCAACGCAACCGCTGCCTCCACGATCTCTACATGCAGCAGCTCCATACTGACGGCGGCGCGAAGTACGTCCGGTCGTTCGAAATGTCCAACTCCCGTGACGTGACTGACTATTTTCTATTCTATGCCACCAGCAGCCTACTGGGCCTCAAGAAGATGAAAGAGGCCATGTGGAAGATCGACGAAAGCGGCGAGTTCAGGTTCTCCGATAGCACGGACCCCGGCCAGCTCATCTTATTCGAGAAGGCTCCGAACTTCGCCACCCTGCGCGCTCAGATGCTCCACGCCTTTTCGCGGAAGACCGCCACTGTGGCCGAAATCGAAAACTTCGTCGTCGTCGAGACTGCCTTCCGCGAAACGCACTACAAGACGCAAATCCTGAAACCGCTCGAGCAAGAGGGTAAGATCCAGGTACTCAACGCTGCTCCCGGCCGCCGGGTTGGAACGTTTGGGAATCCGGCGATGCGGGTTAAATTCTAGCTGTTGCGGGAGTAGGCGGCGAAGGGGGGGAGTCGGAAATGTCTCAGTTCGTCTGGCTGGATTATTCCGAGCACGAGCGCCGTAGGATGCTCGACATTATCGATCTCTTTCGCGAGCGGGAAACGCGCGACGAGCTCGGCATAGGTTCCGTCCGCGACGCTTTCGCCGATCTACTGTTTCCCGGCACCAGCACGATCATGACGCGAGCCCGCTACTATCTTCTCGTGGCGTGGCTCTACCAGAGGCTTGAACAGCGCAGAGTCGATTCGGCCAAAATCGCCGACCGAGCACGACGAGCGGAATTAGACCTCGTTGCTGTCATCGAAAACTCGGACGATAAAGAGGGGAACATCGGCACGCGGGCCGGAGCGCAGCTCAAACGCCTGCCGAGTAACATCTATTGGCAGGGAGTGGCCGTCTGGGGAATCCGAAACTTTTCGGGATCGCAGGATCAATATCACCGCAGCCTCGATGCTCACTACACTCAGCTTGACCGCCTCGGAAACCGCACGCCCGAGCGCGACAGCGAGCATGACGATCTGGCTTTGTCAAACTGGCACGCCGGGTTAGTCGAGCCACCCAAAAAGTTCCCTGGGGAATGTTCGCTTCGCCTGCTGCGTCGCGAATCCGAGTATCTCATCGAGCGCATACGCCTCGGTTCGCAAACTGCCAATTCCCTGCTGGCTGAGTTGGTCGCGCAGCGGCGCGCCCCCGAGGACGTGTCCTTCATCTGGCAACATCCTCGCCTCGCGGCCATGCCAGCCGCTCTTCGCGGTCTTGTGGAGCACGCGCAAAACTTTTCCGAGATGATGCATGGCGCACCGCTGCTCTATAATTTGATGCTCGCCGAGCAAGCCCGGCGGAAAGCCGATATCGACAAGTATCGCGATCTTTTTGCCAAATGGACGCGCTCTCTCGCCGGGCGATCGGCTGGCTTCGCGGCTTGGAAACGCGATCGATTCTGGGAGATAGTCATCAAGGCTAATCCGCGCGTCAGCAGATGGACGCGGGAGTTTGTGGAATGGTGGTGGAATTTTGCCTTGGACGGCAACGCTCGCCGCTTGTGCGACAATGAAGACGCGCGGGCCGCTATTCGCAACCGTGAACGCAAACTAAAGAAGACGCTTGCGCGGCTCGACAATCCGCGTGCCCTCGAACTGTGGAACGGAGATTCTGGGACGGCCCAGCTGGACTTTCGCTGGAATATAACGCGCGACTTACTCGACGACATCGCCACCGGCCTCGAATCTGCACATGCTTAAGCCGGACGAGCGCGCGCATTTGATGAATTTGCTCCGGCCGCCAGGCGGCTGCCGCCTCGATTGCGCCGTCGGGACAACGTTTTCGCTCGACTTGCTAAGCGCCCTTACGATCCCACTGTCCTTTGCCTACTTCGATTGGGAAAAGCCAGACGGTACCCTCGAAAAGGACCCGCTTGCCTGGCTTGAAGCCCTTCGCCGCTATGGCGATCACTTCACGATCTTTTGCCAGAGCGGGCAAATACGTCTGCCCGAGAACTATCAACCTCTCATCACCTTCTTGGAACCGTGCATTTATGACGTTCTCCCGCGCGATCCTCAGGGCGTCTTCCATCCGAAGTTTTGGGCGCTGCGCTTCGTTTCGCCGGACAAGTCAGTCAGCTATCGCGTTCTATGCCTAAGCCGAAATCTCACCTTTGATCGGTGCTGGGATACGGCGCTCGTTCTCGACGGCGAATTGCTCGATCGCCAAAACGCCATCGCGACGAACCACCAGCTCGCGGATTTCGTCGAGGCGCTGCCGCCTCTCGCTGTGAAGCCAGTGTCGCGCGAACGGCGCGAGACCATTGCCAACATGGTCTATGAATTGCGCCGGGTCCGCTTCTCCTGGCCCGATGGCTTTGATCCCGCTAAATGCTGTTTTTGGACAAGCGGCCTGGATGGGAAGTCTCCGTCTCCGTTCGGATTGCCCGGACGCAAAGCGCTTATCGTGTCACCCTTTCTTTCTGACGGTCTCATTAAGGGATTTACCGACGAGGGCGTCGAGACACATATCGTTTCCCGCCCGGAGAGCTTCGACGTCCTGCCGCCGCAGACGCTCAAGGACTGTAAGTCCCTTCACGTCCTGGCGCCCGAAGCGATCGATGAGTCGGATGAAAACGACTCGCCGCCCGGAAGCGAGGAAACCCTCGATGGCTTGCATGCCAAGATGTTTGTCATCGATCGCGGTTGGCATAGCAGCGTGTTCACCGGCTCGTTCAATGCGACCAATCACGCTTTCCAACATAATGTAGAATTCATGGTGGAACTGGTCGGCAAAAGAAGTGCCTTCGGCGTCGATAAATTTTTGACCCCGGCGAAAGGCGAAACCACCTTCGCCGACTTGCTTCAACCATACGATATTCGGGACCGCGTGGCGCAAATTGACGCCGACGCCAAGCAGCTCGACAAGCTGATTCACGACGCCAAGCGCGCCCTGGTGGAGGCCGGTCCAAAGTTGGAAGTGACCCCGGCCGGAGCGCCCGACTTATTTGATTTAACCCTTGGCTGGCAGAAGCTTCTCATATTGCCGGCGGGTTCGCTCGAGCTACGCGCCTGGCCTGTCACCCAAAACAGGGGAACGGCGCGGCCGCTCGCCAAGTCCGTTACATTTGCGGACTTGTCGTACATGGGTCTCACGACTTTCGTTGTTTTCCTCGTCTCCGCGCAAGCCGGGAGAGCCAAAGGCGAGACCACCTTCGCTCTGAACCTTCCGATCACTGGAGCACCCGACGACCGCCAAGAACGCGTTCTTCGCTCCCTCATAGATAATCGCGACCACTTGCTGCGGTACATTCTCTTCCTCCTCGCATCAGGAAACGAAAGCTCAGCCTCTGATCGCGATCTTAGGAGTTTGCTTACGTCGGCCGGCGACGCCAAGGTGAAGGCTTCAACTCCCTTTTTGCTGGAGACCATGTTGCGCGCGTTGCATCGCGAGCCAGCTCAGCTTGAACGCGTGGCGTCACTCCTAGACTCACTCGGCAAAGCACCCGGAAGCTCCGAACTGCTCAGTGAAGACTTCCAAGAGCTGTGGGCGCCTATATGGCAAGCGGCCCAGCGCACGGGATGAGTACGGCGCCCAACACGGCCGCCGTACTCGACGGGCTGAAGGATTTTCAGCGCGCTACGGTGGGCTATGTTTTTGAGCGCTTCTACGGCGTAGACCCGACGCGCAGATTTCTCGTGGCCGACGAAGTCGGCCTCGGGAAGACGCTGGTGGCGCGCGGGCTCATAGCCAAAACTATCGAGCACCTTTGGGGACGGGTTCCCCGAATCGACGTTATCTATATCTGCTCGAACGCCGATATCGCCCGACAGAATGTCCGGCGTCTCGGCATTCCGGGTTGCAAGCTCGCTGCTCAAGCGACGCGACTCACGCTGCTGCCGACACTCGTGCGCGACTTAAAGAAGAACCGTGTCAATCTCATCGCGCTCACGCCGGCAACGTCGTTCGAGCAAACGGGCGGGGGCGGCCGGATCGATGAACGCGTGCTCCTCTATTGGCTCCTCGATAGAGCCTGGCAAATCAATGGTCCCGTAGCCTCGCTATACGTTATGCAGGACTACGCTGGCGCTGCCACGTTCCGAAAGGCCGTCGAAGGCTTCGACCGAAAAAGCATAAACGAAGATATCGCCGACCGATTTGTTTCGAGTCTAGAGGCCCGCATCGAAGAGGAACGCGCGGCAGGGGAAACCGATCTCCGCGCCCGTTTCGAGAAACTATGCGGCATCTTCTGCCGTGTCGATTCCCGGCCCCGCGAAGGCGCAACCAAGGAACGAACGAAGTGGATCGGCGAGCTTCGGCGGTTGCTTGCGCGCGTGTGTCTTTCAGCTCTTGAACCGGATCTCATCATTATGGACGAGTTCCAGCGGTTCAAACACCTCCTCGAGGAAGAGTCGGATGCAGGAGAGCTTGCGAGGGATTTGTTCGAGTCCGACGCCGGCCAGGGCGCGCGTGTTTTGCTCCTTTCCGCCACACCCTATCGCAGCCTAAGCCTACACCACGAGGAAGAGGACAATCACTACGAGGATTTTCTTGCGCTCCTCCGCTTCCTCGAAGATGGCGACGCCTCTGGCTACAAGAAGATCCTTGAGGAATACCGCGCCGCCATTCCGGCCGTCGCGACGCCGGAAGGCTTTGCGCGCCTGAAGGATGCCAAGAAAGCTTTGGAACGGAAGCTCCGTCGCGTGATGGCGCGAACTGAGCGCTTGGCTTCCGACCCACAGCGCGGCGGCATGCTTTTTGAGTCCTCCGCCCGCGCAGCCCTAAGCCAGGCAGATATCCGGGCCTTTTTAGGGGCGCAGAGCATCGCCGACACAATCGAGCAAGGCGATGTCGTCGAATACTGGAAGTCGGCACCCTACCTGCTGAATTTCATGGATAGCTACGCGCTAAAGGAGGCGTTCAAGTCGGCAGGCGATCGCCATGAACTGATACGTCTAGTCAGAGAGTTTCCGGAGTTGTTCTTGGATTGTGAAAGTGCCCGAAATTATCGCCGGCTTGAACCTGCCAATCCTCGACTGCGCGAGCTTCTGGCGGACACCGTCGAACGTGGCATGTGGCGGCTTTTGTGGATACCACCGACGTTCGACTATTACCTCCCGGAGGGGCCGTTTGCTGACCCCGACCTGGGCCACGTGACGAAGCGCCTCGTCTTCTCGGCCTGGCACATGGTGCCGCGAGCAGTTTCGTCACTGATTTCTTACGAGGCCGAACGCCGCATGATGCGGGCAGCCCATCCCAGGGCTGCGCTCACTCAGGAAGATTGGCGACGGCAGCGGGGCCTGCTGCGCTTTAGAACGACGGGTGACAGGCTTGCAGGAATGCCTTTGTTCTTGCTTGTCTATCCGTGTCTCGCCTTCGCTTGCAGCTTCGACCCCAGGGATCTAAGGCAAGAACCCAAGCTGACGGCCTCAGATGTTCGCAGACGATTCTCGGAGCGCATAAGCCGCGCTATAGGCGACCTTGGAATAGACTACGAGCAAACTCCCAATCCCGACGAGCGCTGGTATTGGCTCGCGCCGTTACTCCTAGACGCTAAAGCCGCTCCGAAGCTTTCTGGGGTCTGGTGGCGGCATCCGCAGGTCGCGGCTATCTGGGCGGGCGGGGATGCGGGCGAAGACGACGCAGCTTGGCCGAGGCATGTCGAGCAGGCAGTCCAGACTCTTAACCTCGTCCTTTCAGGGCAAGAACGGCTAGGTTCCCAACCGGACGATCTCGTCGATGTGCTTGCGCTCGGCGCATCCGCCGCCCCTGCAACGACGGCGTTGCGCGCCCTTATGCGCATAAGTCCAGACGGCACGGAGCCCACCTTCCGACAGATGGCCAATGCCGCGAATATCGGACGTGCCTTCCTTGCCCTCTTTAATCATGCCGAAGTCATCGAGATGGTGCGCACCGAATTTCAGGGCGAACCCTACTGGCTACGCGTACTCGAATACGCCCATGGCGGAGGCCTTCAAGCGGTGCTGGACGAATATATCCATCTTCTTCGCGAATCCCTCGGTGTCGCTGCTGCGCCCATATCTGAAATGGCAGACAAGATTGCATCCGAGTTGATTTCAGCCGTGACACTCAGAACGGCGTCACTTCGGATCGACGAGATCACGGCTCCGCCGTACACGCGCGAAGTGAAACTGGCTATAGAGCCCATGCATATTCGCTTTGCAATGCGCTTCGGCGACGATCGCTATGGCGACGAAGGCCCAGGCGACGATTCAAGCGTTGGCTCGCGAAAGGAGAGGGTACGCTCTGCCTTCAATTCGCCTTTCTGGCCGTTTGTCCTGGTCTCGACTTCCGTCGGACAAGAGGGGTTGGACTTTCATCACTATTGTCACGCCGTGATGCATTGGAATTTGCCGTCGAACCCCGTCGATCTTGAGCAACGGGAAGGCCGCATACATCGCTATAAGGGCCATGCGGTCCGCAAGAATCTCACCACGAAGCACGGCGCCGAGGCATTTGCCTCATCGGCGCGGGATGCGTGGGAGGCTGTCTTTGCGCTAGGCTGCAAAAGCCGCACCGCTGATCAAAGTGACCTTGTGCCCTATTGGCTATTTCCGGGTTCTGCAAAAATCGAACGCCATGTCCCGCTGATCCCCTTCAGCCGCGAAGTCGAGCGCTTGCATGAACTCCGGCGTTCTCTCGCAATCTACCGTATGGTCTTCGGGCAGAGCCGCCAGGAAGACCTCATCACCTTTCTCCTCGCGAAGCTCCCCGAAGAATCCCATGCGCAAATCGTTGCAGAATTACAAATGAACCTGAGCCCAATGGCTTCCTTCGAAGACATTCAGCATCGCAATTAGGAATGCGGCGTCGACGACCATTTGGCGCCGAACAACTAAATCGCGGTAGCTTTCTGCTTGCTGAGCCGAAAACCTTCGTAGCCCTTGGCCGCCACGGCATCGCAGTGCCGCTTGTAGCGGTCGAAACCGCCGACATAGGGCATGAACACCCGCGGCTTGCCGGGGATGTTGGCGCCCATGTACCAGCTGTTGGCCAGCGGATAGAGCGTGCTGT
>JADHLJ010000212.1 GCA_016780745.1 Alphaproteobacteria bacterium
TGACCGAGGATCTGATCAAGAGCTACACGCTGGCCAATGGGCCGGCCTACCAGCATCCCCGCACCATCACCTTTCTGGACAGCCTGCCGCTGACCGGGACCAATAAGGTCGATCGCACGATGCTGACCGCGCGCGCCGAGGAGGGGCTAAGCCGATGAGTGACCTGGATTTGCAACTTGACCATGTCGGCGTCGCGGTCGCGACCCTGGATCAGGCGCATGAGACCTATGCCAAGCTCGGCTTCACCCTGACCGCGCGCAGCATCCATTCCGGCTCGACGGAGCCCGGCGGTCCGGTGGTGCCCTGGGGCTCGGGCAATCATTGCGCGATGTTCGAGCAGGGTTATCTCGAGCTGATCGGGATTACCGATCCGGCGCTCTACACCTCGGTGAGCGGGCTGCTCGACAAGTATCAAGGCACCCACATCATCGCGATGGGCGTGTCGGATTCCGAGAAGGCCTATGAGGTGATCAACGAACGCTCCGGCATGGTCCAGCCCGCCGCCAAGCTGGAACGCATGGCACCCTTCGGCCCCGACGATTCCGAGGAGCGGCTGGCCCAGTTCCGCAATGTCCACACGATCCGTGAGAAGGTGCCGGAAGGCCGGATGATCTTCATCCAGCACCTGACCCGCGAGGTGCTCTGGCAGCCGCATCTCCTGGAACACCCCAACGGCGCGGTGGCGATGGCCGAGACGGCGGTCTGCGTCGCCGATTTGGAAGCGACCTGCGCGCGCTACACCGCCATGTACGCGGTGGAGCCGACAAGGCATGGCGCCGATATCGCGGTTTATGATCTGGGCAATACCAAGCTCTATGTCCTGACCGAGGCGGGTCTCGGCAAATGGGCGCCGGGCGTGACCGCGCCGATGCTGCCCTGGGTGTGCGGCTTTGGCGTGCGGGTCAAGGACTTGGGCGCGACCCGAGCCTATCTCGAAGGCCAGGGTTTCGAGATCAACGAGCATCCCTATCCCGCGATCTGGCTCAAGCCCGAGGCGACCTTGGGCGTGGTGCTTTCGTTCATCCAGGCCTAAGACGGCTTGGAAAGAGAACAACCTCAATTGCCATCACGGTGGCGCACGAAATAAGGTGCGGGCAATCCGCAACGGTGCCTGACGCCATAGCCAGGTTCGACACTAAACCAACGAGGAAGGAATACCCATGCGCGCGATGGTCCTGCATGGACATGGTGGCCCCGAGGCCCTGACCCTGGAAAGTAATTTTCCGGATCCCGAATGCGGCCCCAATGACGTGATCGTCCGGGTCAGGTCGACGTCGCTGAACTATCACGACATCTTCACCCGCAACGGCATGCCCGGCATCAAGATCCAGATGCCGATGATCTGTGGTTTGGATGTCGCCGGAGACATCGCCGAGATCGGCTCTGAGGTCACCGACTGGAAGGTTGGCGACCGGGTCCTGATCGATCCGCGCAACCGGGTCGAGGGCGGCCTGGTGGGCGAGACCATCCATGGCGGTCTGGCGGAGTATTGCCGCGCCCCGACACATCAGCTGGTCAAGATCCCCGACGGCGTGACCCATGATCAGGCCTCCAGCCTGCCGGTCGCCTATGGCACCGCGCACCGGATGATGGTCACCATCGGCAAGGTCGCCGAGGGCGAGAAAGTGCTGATCCTCGGTGCTTCGGGTGGTGTCGGCACCGGAGCCTTGCTGCTGGCCAAGATGGCCGGGGCAGAGGTTGTTGTCTGCGCCTCGTCCGAGGAGAAGATGAACAAGCTCAAGGAACTCGGCGCCGACCACGCGATGACCTATATGGACAACGAGTTCCACAAGGGCGTCTATGGCCTCTATGGCAAGCCCGGGCGGCGCGGCTTCGAGGGCGGCGTCAACATGGTCGTCAACTTCACCGGCGGCGAGACCTGGGTGCCGTCGCTCAGAGCACTCAAGCGCGGTGGGCGGATGCTGACCTGCGGCGCCACCGCCGGGTATGATCCCAAGACAGATATCCGCTTCATTTGGACCTTCGAGCTGCAACTGCTCGGCTCCAACTCCTGGGAGCGCGAGGATCTGGTTCAGCTCATGGACTATATCCAGGCCGGCGGGATGAACCCGGTCATCGACAAGGCCCTGCCGCTCTCCGAGGCGGCCGAGGGCATTCGCCTGCTGGAGGACCGCGAGGTCTTCGGCAAGGTCGTTATCAATCCCTAAGGAAGGAATTCCATCATGTCAGGCCCCGTTACCGCCGCCGACATCCAGGAGATGCTCGACGCCTCTCCGTTTATTAACTTCATGAACCTGGAGGTCGTCTCCGCCGATGTGGAGACCGAGACCGTGGTCATGAAGATGCCGCTGCGCCCGGAATTCGAGCGCCGCGCCGGCACCGGCCAATTTCACGGCGGGCCGATCGCCGCGTTGATCGACACCGCCGGTGACTATGCCGTTGTCCTGAAGTCGGGTGGCGGCGTGCCGACCATCAATTTTCGTGTGGACTATCTGCGCCCGGCGTCCAATACCTCGCTTACCGCGACGGCGATCGCGCGACGCATCGGCCGCACCGTCGCGGTGGTCGATATCGATGTCCATGATGACAACGGCAAGCTCTGCGCGATCGGGCGCGGGACCTATAGTCCGAACGTTGGATAGCATTCGATAAGGGAGCGCCATGGCCAGCAATGATCCACTGCACGGGTTGATCGCCGAGAATATCGACCGTCTGGTCAATCTCGATATCAGCGGCTATGGCGTCATCGCCGACATTCACCAGGCGGCGCGGGAGCATTATGGCGCCCCGCTGTCCTGGTTGGCGGCTGAAAAGCTGCGCGCGGTGCTGGGCGAGGGGGGAACCTTCTTCGTTACCTCCGGTTGGTTGATGCCCGGCTTCTATCCCTATGGCGAGACCGATGGGCCGATCGGCGCGGCGATCCTGGGGCGTGCGTTGAGCCATGCCTTCGGTGCCCGCATGGTGGTGCTGACCGAGCCCGAGATGGTTCCCTGCACCACCGCGGCCTGTCGGGCGGCGGGTCTCAACGTCATGACCGAGGCCGAAATCGCCGCCGCGCCGCGACCGCCGCATCCGGGTAACCGCCATTGCATTATCGTACCGATCCCGATTCCGCTCGAAGCCGCCCAGGCCGAGGCCAAGCGTCTGTTCGACGCCTATGACCCGAAAGCCATCCTGTCGGTGGAAAAGAACGGCCCCAACGCCGAAGGGCTCTATTGCATGGTTGGCGGGGACGACAATTCCGACTGCGTGATCAAGGCCGCCGAGTTCTTTTACGAGGCCGAGCGACGCGGGGTGCTGACCATCGGTATCGGCGACCGGGGTAACGAGATCGGCTTTGGCGCCATCGCCGAGGTGCCGCGCCGTGTTCTGCCGTTTGGAGAACAGGCGACCGACAACACCACGGTCGACGTCCTGGTTACGGCCGCGGTCTCCAACTGGGGCGCCAGCGCCATCGCCGCCTCCTTGGCCGCGATGTTGGACCGGCCCGAGGTGATGCATGACACCGACACTGAATCAAGGATGCTCCATCGCTGTATCGAGGCTGGTGGCATCGACGGGTTCGGCTGTACGCCGATCCCGGTTACCGATGGCATGAGTGAGCCGGCCCATATCGGCATCTGCGCGCTTCTGAACGAGATCGTGCGAGCGCCGGCGGTGAAATCCTCGTCGGTTTTCGCGACGCCGCTCCATAAGAGCACTGGTTAAAAACCGACGGCGCTCTCATCGTTCGTGTTGACGACCTAAATCTCCTTGTAGGCGATTGACTGTCCGCCTTGGATCTCGTCTAGTCTCCTTAGCCAATTTTGGGGAGAAATGGCATGGCGAGTGATCAGGAAATTGTCGCGCGTGGCTGGGACGCCGTCGGCAAGGGCGATTGGGACACACTTCTCGCGGATTATACCGACGACGCGATCTTCGTCATGCCGGGCCAGAACGATGTGCTGAACGGCAAGGCAGCGATCAAAAGCGCGTTGGAAAACCTTGGCGCCGCGGTGCCGCCGGGCTTCGATATCACGGGTGTTCGCAATATCGGTGATGACGGCGAGGTCGTCTCCATCGTCAATTGGAAATGCGACAAGGTTCCGGACGGAAGCCAGATCGCCATCCTGTTCCGGCTGAAGGGCGGCTTGGTCTTCGAGGAACGCTGGTTCGTCGATACCGAACAGTGGAAAGCCGCGTTTTAAGCGGCTGGGTGTTTCCGTGGCGATTGGACGGGCGGGATTTATCCCGCCCGTTCCGTTTCTCCGGCGCGCTCGCAGGCACGTTTGAAGGCGGGGCGCGCGGTCATCCGGCTCAGATACGCTTGCAACGCCGGATAGGGCTCTAGCTGGCCGAAGCGGCCCGCCATTTCCATGATATAGCTCATTCCGAAATCAGGACCCTGCAGTCGGTCGCCGAGCAGGAACGGCTTGTCGCCGAGGAAATCGTTGATATAGCCGAGTTGCAGATCGACCTCGCCATTGGCGAAGCCGGTGATGAGAGCCGGCCGCTGGTCGGGGTTCGCCATCAACAGCCGCTTCATGATCCGCGGAGCGAAAGCTGAACCTTCGGAGTAGTGCAGCCATTGGGTGAAGATCGCGCGTTCCTTGACCTCGGCGCGCGGTGGCGCCAGCACGTTATCGGTATCGTAGTGGTCAAGCAGATAGGACGTGATCGCTCCGGATTCCGTCAATAGCAGATCGCCATCCTCAATCACCGGGGATTTGCCCAGGGGATGGACTTCGCGAAGATCCGCCTGGGCCCGACCCTGTTCATTGCGGACATAGATTTTGAGCTCATAATCGAGGCCCAATTCCTCCAACAGCCAGACCGTGAACAAGGACCTGCCGACCCTGAGGTGATGCAGAAGAATCATGAAATGCCCCCTTCGCTCCAACACGGCGTGAAGTATGGCTTTTTGGCGATTTGACCACCAGGCGACCCCGCGCCCCTTGATCTGGCGCGCTCGCGCCGATATCCCATCGCCATGGCTGAACGACCTACGTCTTCTCGCACCCCTCCTCTGATCGCGCTGCGCGGCGCCGACCTTGCTTATGGCGACAAGGTGCTGTTCCGTGACGCCGATATCGCGGTCGCGCCGGGTGACCGGATCTGTCTTGTCGGGCGCAATGGCGGCGGCAAGTCGACCCTGATGCGCGCGCTTGCCGGCGAGATAGAGATCGACAAGGGAGAGCGCTTTACCCAACCCGGCGCGCGGATCGGCTACCTGCCTCAGGACCCGCCGATGCCCCCAGGCGTCACGGTCTGGAGCCATGTCGCCGCCGCGCTTCCCGAAGAGGACCAGGGGCGTCCGCGCGAGCATGAGGTCGACGCGGTACTGGTGCATCTCAATCTCGACGGCGATCGGTTGCTTGAGACCCTGTCGGGCGGCGAGGCGCGGCGGGTGGCGATCGCCCGGGCCCTGGTCTCCAAGCCCGACGTGCTGTTGCTGGACGAGCCGACCAACCATCTCGATCTGCCGACGGTGGAATGGTTGGAGAGTGAGCTGCAGCGGTTCAGGGGAGGATTGCTGCTGATCAGCCATGATCGGGCGTTTCTGCGCAAACTTTCGAACCGCACCTACTGGATCGACCGGGCCAAGCTCCGGCGCAACTCGACCGGTTTCGCCGATTTCGCCGACTGGGCCGACAAGGTTCTGGAGGACGAGGAGGCCGAAAACCGGCGTATGGACAAGAAGATCGCCGAGGAGACCAAGTGGCTGCGCGAGGGATTGACCGCCCGGCGCAAGCGCAACATGGGCCGGGTGCGAAACCTCCAGGGCATGCGTCAGGAAAAGGTCGAACGCCTGAAACGCCAGGGCAATGTACAGTTCACCCTGAAGGAGACCGATCGCAGCGGCCAGCTGGTGCTGGAGGCGTTGGATATCTCCAAGCGCTATGTCACCGACGATGGCCGCGAGACCGTCATCGCCGATCATTTCTCGACCCTGGTGCGGCGCAAGGAGCGGATCGGCTTCATCGGGCGCAACGGCGCCGGCAAGACCAGTCTGCTGCGGATGCTGATCGGCACGGAGACGCCGGACACGGGCCGGGTGCGTATCGGGTTCGGCGTGGAAACCGTCTATTTCGATCAGAAGCGCGAGAGCCTCAACCCCGACACCACGCCTTGGGCGACCTTGTGTCCCGGCGGCGGCGATACCGTGGAGATTGGCGGGCGGCCGCGTCACGTGGTCTCGTATCTGCGTGATTTCCTGTTCGAGGAACGCCAGGCCACCAGCCCGATCAATACCTTGTCCGGCGGCGAGCGCAACCGGTTGCTGCTGGCCCGATTGTTCTCGCAAAACCACAATCTCGTGGTGTTGGACGAGCCGACCAACGACCTGGATGTCGAGACCCTGGAGTTGCTTGAGGAAGTGCTGTCGGATTATGACGGCACGATCCTTCTGGTCAGCCATGACCGCGATTTTCTCGACCGGGTGGTAACCTCGACGGTGGTGGTCGATGGCGGCGGCGAGATCCAGGAATATGTCGGCGGCTATACCGACTATCTGCGCCAGCGTCCGGCCCCGGTTTCCGAGACGTCGGCGCGGGAAAGCGGCAAGGGGGCTCCCGCCGCCAAGCCGGAGAAGAAACCGGCGCTGGCCAAACTCGGCTACAAGGAACAACGCGAGCTTGATGGCCTGCCCGACGTCATCTCTGGTCTGGAGTCGGAGATCGAGACGCTCCGCGAGGTCTTCGCCGATCCCGAGCTTTACACCCGCGATCCCAAGAAGTTCGCGCGCACCAGCGACAGGATGACGGCGGCGGCAAGCGAGCTGGAGGCGGCGGAGGAGCGGTGGCTGGAACTGGAGGCCCGCCGCGAGGCCCTGGAAGAGGCCCGCGCCGGATGACCGGGCCTGGGGATCTGGTATGTCGGGAGCGCCCCTCGCCAAATCACGGCCCCAGGGCCGAGGGCATGACCATTGACATGCTGCTCCTTCACTACACCGGCATGCGTTCCGCCGATGAAGCCTTGGAGCGCTTGTGTGATCTGGCGAGCGAGGTCAGCGCGCATTACCTGATCGACGAAACGGGCGTGATTTACCGCTTGGTGGACGAGGATCGTCGCGCTTGGCACGCGGGGCGCGCGGTATGGGCGGGCGAGAGCGACATCAACGGCTGCGCGATCGGGATCGAAATTGTGAATCCGGGTCATGAGTTCGGCTATCGCGCGTTTCCTGAGCCGCAAATGCGAGCACTGGAGGCGCTGTGCCTGGCGATCCTGTCGCGACATCCAATCCCGGCACGCCGCGTGCTGGGTCATTCCGACGTCGCGCCCGATCGCAAGGAAGACCCGGGAGAGCTGTTCGACTGGCCCGCCCTGGCACGTGCCGGCATCGGTCTCTGGCCGCCGGTCGAAGACCCGCCGACCCTATACGAAGCGCCCGCGATCGAGGAAATTCAGCGCAATCTCACCCGCATTGGATACGCCGTCGAGCCGACCGGGATCATGAACGCGGAGAGCCGATCGGCCCTGTTGGCGTTTCAGCGTCACTGGCTGCCGGAGCGCATGACCGGGGCCCGCGATCCACACACCGCCTGGCGCCTCGAGCAGGTGCTAAAGGCCTTTATCGAGAGCGAAAATTAGCGTCTTGCGGAGCGGTGGTCAGCGGGTGTAGAAGCCCCTCTCTTCGACGCATGCGCACGTGCCCCTGACTGGTTCCGGTCACGCAACGACGAGGCGTCCTTTTTGGCGGCTGGGTCCCGGATGCATGCGCGTCCGGGCTGGAACCGAGAGGGAACTTTGGCGATGCTGGCGCCCGTGAAAGGCGGTCTCGACCGTCCCTTGTTGAACCCTGATTCCCGTCTCGAGTCGACTGAACCGGCTCTGCGCCTGGTCGCGGGCCAGTCCGTGGTCGCGCCCGAGGTCGCGGTGTTGTCTCCGAGGATCGCCGAGTTTTTCGAGACAGCCGCGCTAGATAACCCTTGCCTTGCCATGGACGTGGGCCTGGTCGAGGCCGCGTATCGCGCGCTCACCCGCGCCTTTTCCGGCGCGCGGGTGCACTATGCGGTCAAGGCCAACCCCGCCGACGCCGTGGTCTCGCGTCTGGTCGGGGCCGGTTCGGCCTTTGACTGCGCCAGCATCGCCGAGATCAAGCTCTGCCTGCGTCACGGCGCGGCGCCCTCGGAAATCGGCTACGGCAACACCATCAAGAAAGAGCGCGACATTGCCGCCGCCCACGCGCTGGGTGTGCGTCTTTTCGCCTTCGATAGCGCGGCGGAGTTGGAGAAGATCGCCAGGGCGGCCCCTGGGGCGACCGTGTTCTGCCGTGTACTCACCGACGGCGAGGGCGCGGAGTGGCCGTTGTCTCGCAAATTTGGTTGCGATATCGCCATGGCCGAGGCCTTGCTGATCCGTGCCGCCGCTCTGGGTTTGGACGCGGCGGGGGTCTCGTTTCATGTCGGCTCGCAGCAGACCGATGTGGAGAGTTGGCGGCCGGTCCTGAAACAGGTCGCCGGATTGTTTTCCAGGCTCGAGGCGCAAGGTCTCTCACCGCGGCTGATCAATCTCGGCGGCGGTATGCCGGCGCGCTATTCCAATCCCGTCGCCGATATCGCCGCTTATGGCACCGCCGTGATGGCGGCGGTTCACGAGATCTTCGCCGGCCGGTCTCCGGATCATCCGCTCGAACTCATGGTCGAGCCGGGGCGTGGACTGGTCGGCGACGCCGGGGTGATCCAGGCCGAGGTGGTGCT
>JADHLJ010000213.1 GCA_016780745.1 Alphaproteobacteria bacterium
ATAGTCGACCGTCGCCAAGGTCTCGCGGAGCGCCTCCGCCGGAACCTCCATAAGAGCCGCCAGCGCCTCGACATTCTCGGCCCGGCGAATAGCCCCGCCGGCCTCGGCGTTGCGGTAATACTCGAATTGCAGGGCCAGATCATGCAGCCGCGCGTCATAGATATTCCAAGCAATGCGCCCCGGTTGGTCCAAGACCTTCACCGATTGCTCGGAATAGCCCTCATGCTCGTTCGAGAACCGCCGGCCCTCGGCATTCACCTGGACCCCGCCCTCCATCATGATCGCCCAGGTGATCAACGCGCCATGCGGGGTCGCGACCGAACCGTGGCCCTGATAGGCGCCCAGATGCAATGCCTCGGCGCCCAGCGCCTCGCCCCAGCGCACCGCGTCGCCCTGATTGCCCACATGCCCGAAATACAGCGCATCCGCCATCTCGGGGATGTGCCGCGCGACCATCTCGGGATTGCCGCCATAGCCGTTGCAAGCCAGCACCAGGGTCTCGCAGCCTAGTGCCTCGGTGGCGCCGTCGGGCCGGGTGATTTCAACACCCCTCACCCGACCATCGGGCTCGGCGAACAACGTCGTCACATGCGCCGAGGTCACGACGTCGATCCCCGCGCGCCCGACCGCCGCCGCGAGGCTGTTCACCAGGGCCGAGCCGGTCTTGTCGGGATGCGCGTGCATGCGTGGCACCGAATGGCCGGGGTAGAGAAACCCATCGAGAAGCACGAATTCCTGGCCGTGGCTGTCGGCGAGCCATTCCAATGTCGGCCCCGATGCCTCGGCCACCGCTTGAACCAGCGCCGGATCGGCTTCTTGCTTCGCCTTGGCCTGGATATTCGCGGCGAATTGCGCGACCGGATCGCTGACATCAATGGCGGCTTGCCAACGGGTCTCGCAGGCTGGGATCAGGCCCGAGGACAGAGCCGTCGACCCGCTCGGTCGTTCGTCCCTCTCAAGCACGATTACCTCGGCCCCGGCGTCATGGGCCGCGAGCGCCGCGATCAGGCCACAAGCGCCGGCGCCGATGACCACCACTTGGATGGAGGCATCAAAATCACGGACCGGCTTCAGGCCTGGGCCCTGGATCAAGTCCGAGGACCTGGTTGAGTGGGAGGAGGTCGATGGATCAGCAAGGGAGCTGTTCATAGCGGTTGACCGTTTTCAGCTTTATTCAAATCGTATCCCTGGACTTGATCCAGGGCCACTTCCAATGGCTCTAGTCGGTTGGAAAACCGAACCTTGAGTCGAGAAAGCGTGGATCGGAGCCCCCACATCGGGTGTGACCGTCATTCAGTTCCATCAATGGAAACAAAGACTTCGCGGGACCGTTTGCGGAAGCGGCCCTGGATCAAGTCCAGGGATACGGTTGGAGGTGCCGCGAACCGTTCGAAGACGGGTCTGCTCGTAACGGTTCACCATGTTTCAATTTAACAAAAATTCCCCCGTGTCCCTTGGCTCGGGTCAGGGCCGTTTGAGATACTCCTTATCGTCGCCCTCGCGGAGGCGGGGACCTCTGGAAACCTGTCAAAAATGTCGCTTATTTTAACCGAAAAGAGGTCCCCGCCTACGCGAGGATGACGGGCACACGAAGACGACGGATGAGATCTTACCGTATCCCTGGACTTGATCCAGGGCCGCTTCCAAAAGCGCCATTAACCGAGTGCCGCGTCAGATACACGCGCGACAGGCCCTTCACCCGATCGCCGCCAGGAAATCCGCGCAACTCATCACCGTCGTCACCGGCTTCAGCGCATCGACGGCGGTCACGTGAACATCCGCGCCAAAGGCGGCGCAGCCGTCGCTCAGCAGGATTGTCTTGAAATCCCGGACATGGGCATCACGCAAGGTCGAGGCGACGCCGCCATTGGTGACGATGCCGGTAAAGACCAGGTTCTCAATGTCAGCCTTCTTCAGAACCCACTCAAGCCTACTCATATAAAACGCTGAAAATGAGACTTTTTCCACCATCATGTCGGCGGGCTTAAGTTCCTCGACCAGGTCTTGACCCCAGCTTCCGGGCAGGAAGTCTCCCTTGGCCAGGAACGGGCGTACCGAAGCCAGATGCGGCGAAATAAAGGGCTCTCCATCGCGTCCAGGCACTAGCGTGAAATGTGTCGAGACCACCCAGCCGCCCGCCGCGCGCATCGCCTTGGCGACCGGGGCCACCCGCGCCGGTACCGACGCGATATCCGGGTCGGTGGTGCCGCTTCGCCCATAGGCGCCATCGGGATGCAGGAAGTCATTCTGCAGATCACCGAGGATCAGCGCCGTCCGCGTCAGGTCCAGGATGCTTGCGTCCACGCTCATGACGCCTCCGCGATCAGAACATTGCCGAAACCGTCGACCTCCCCGAGGAGGCCCGGCTCGATATAGATGGTGGCGTCAGGCTGCTCCAGGATCGCTGGCCCCGGGATCAAGGCGCCCACGGGCAGAGCCAGACGGTCATGCACCGCGGCGGCCACCCATTCGACACCGGTATGCACCCGCCGGGTGCCGCGGGCCGCCGCCGCCATCGTCGCGTCACCCACGGGCGCCAGCAACGCCAAGTCAAATCGGGGGCGTCGGCCGATCACGGCGGTGCGAAGGTTCATCACCCGCGTCGCGATCCCCTCCAGCAGGCGGCCATAAGCGGCGCGATAGCTATCCTCGAAGGCGGTGAGAATGATCTCGCGGCTAATCCCACTCGCCCCACCTTCCGTCGTCACCGGCAGGCGCACGGAAACCGTGTGGGTCTGGCCGAGATACAGCATATCGAGCTCGAATTCCTCGGTCCGACTCTCGAAGGCCACCCCGGCGCGGTCGAGAACCCGGTGGCCTTCCCGCGCCTGCTCCACCATCTCGGCGTCCAGAGCCTCTATGTCGAGATCGTCCAGCACCCGATTGATCGTGTGCACGTGATCATGACGCATATCGGCGATGACACAGCCCAGCGCGCTGGTCACGCCGGGAAACCGGGGTACCACGGCGCGGGAAAGTCCGACATCGCGGATCAACGCGCCGGCATGCAATGCCCCGCCGCCGCCGAACGGCATCGCGGCAAAGCCTTTGGGATCATGACCGCGCTCGATCGAGACCAGGCGTATGGCGCTGGCCATCTTGGCGTTGGCGACCCTGAGGATCGCGTCAGCCGCGGCGATCACGTCAAGACCAAGGGGCTCGGCGATCGTTTCGCGGATCGCGGCCTCCGCCCCGGCCACGTCCAGGCGATCAAGGCGCCCACCGATCGGTCGCTCGGCATTGATACGCCCGAGGACGACATTGGCGTCGGTGACCGTCGGGCGCGTGTTACCGAGGCCATAGCAGACGGGGCCTGGGTCGGAGCCCGCCGATTCCGGCCCTACCTGAAGCAAACCACCGGCATCGACCCGCGCGATCGAGCCGCCGCCGGCGCCGATGGTGATGGTCTCGATCATTGGCGAGCGCACGATCATGCCGAAACCGATGGAGGTTTGCGGCGCCAGCGAGGCACGACCATCGGCGACCAAGGATACATCGAAGCTGGTGCCTCCCATGTCGCAGGTCACGAGATTGGGAAAGCCCGCCGCCTCGCCGATATAGGCCGCCGCGATCACCCCCGCCGCCGGGCCGGAGAGCGCCGTGCGCACCGGGCGGGCGCGGGCGGTATCCACCGACATCACCCCGCCATTGGACTGAACGATCAACACCTCGCCGCTGAAACCGTCCTCGCGCAAGGCGCGTTCCAGCGCCCCCAGATACCGACCCACGGTAGGTTGCAAGGTCGCGTTCAAGGTCGCGGTCGAGGCCCGTTCGAACTCGCGAATTTCGGGCAGGATCTCGCTGGAGACGGTGATGTGCTCGTTCGGCCAGACTTCCAGCGCCGCTTGCTTGGCCGCCTGCTCGTTCTCGGCATTGGCATAAGCGTTGATGAAGACGATCGACAGCGCCTCGCATCCCATGTCCAGCAGTTCACGCGCCGCCGCGCGCACCGCGTCCGGGTCGACGGCCTCGCGCACCGTGCCGTCGGCCAGCACCCGCTCGGCCACTTCCAGGCGGCGGTCGCGCGGGACGATGGGATCGAAGGTGCCCCAAAGGCCCCAGGTCCGTGGGCGGTCGCGCCGACGCATCTCCAGTACGTCGCGAAAGCCTGATGTCGTAATGACTCCGGTCCGCGCGCCCTTGCGCTCCAACAACGCGTTGGTCGCGACCGTGGTTCCATGCACGACGGTCATCACCTCGCCGAGATCCGAGACTCGCGCGCGGATACCCTCGAGAAAGCCCTCGGACTGATCCGCCGGCGTGGTCGGCACCTTGGCGATCTCGGCCTTGCCCGCCGCCTCGTCCAACACGAAGACGTCAGTGAAGGTACCGCCGACATCGACCCCGATGACATAACGTTGGCCGGTATCCGTCGTCGTGGCGCTCATTACCCAGTTCCCCGCAGAGCTTGGGTCGCGACCCGGTCCACCGCGCCGGCGCCATCCAACGCCACGCCATAGGCCGCCCGCGCGGCCTCGGCGCTGACATAGCCGAGGCGCACATCCTCGGCGACCCGCGCAGGGTCCCGCTCAAGCGCTGGGCCGTAACCACCACCGCCCGGGCTCTCCAGGCGCACGGCCTGACCCCGGGCGAGATCGATGCCCACCATCTTGGAGGCCATGGGCGGCGCGTGCTCTCCGTCCACCTGCTCATACCGGAACTTGTTCAAGGCACCCGTACCACCGCCCAGCACGCCCGGCGGCGCGAAGCGTCCGCGTTCACCGAACAGGAAGGCATTGGCTTGCTTTTCCAGCAACTCGATCTCATAGACCGCGCCCAATCCGCCGCGATGTCGCCCCGCCCCGCCGCTATCGGCGCGCAGAGCCCATTGCCGGAACATCACCGGATAGGCCGCCTCCAGAATCTCCAGCGGCGGAATGGTCGCGGTCGAGATCGGCGCGTTGCCGTGGTTCAGGCCGTCGCCCTCGGGATGGCCGCCATGGCCGCCGCCGAAGAAAGAGAACATCACCCAGCGCCGCCCGTCCTCGCGATAACCGGCCAGCGAAAGCGCGTTGATGGTGCCATAGGCCGCGGCATTGACTCGCTCCGGCGTCGCTTGGGCAAGCGCGATGAAGACCAGATCGATCAACCGCAGGATGGTCTCGGTATAGCCGCCCACCGGCTTAGGCGCCGTCACCGATAGGACCGAGTCTTCGGGAATGCTGAAATCGATGGGCTCGAGCACGCCGGAATTCGCCGGAACCTCGACAAACATATGCTTCATCGCGACATAACAGGCCGCCACGGTGGTCGAGCGCGAGATGTTCACCGGCCCCAGACACGCGGGCGATGTGCCTGTGAAGTCCAGGGTCATCGCCTCGCCCTCGACCCGGATCGTCAGCGCGATCTTGAGCGGCTCGTCCACGATACCGTCATTGTCGAGCCAATCCTCGGCGCCGTAGACCCCATCGGGGAGGTCGGCGATATGGGCGCGCATCAGGGTCGCCGCCCGGGCCTTCAACTCGGCCATCGCGTCGCGCACGGTTCCGTCGCCATACTCGTCCAACAACTCGACAAGCCGCGCGACACCGAGGTCCAGCGCGTTGATCTGGCCGTTGAGATCACCATAGAGACTGCCCGGCAAGCGGGAATTGGCCTGCATGATGTCGACGATATCCTGGCGCAGCCGCCCGCGCTCGAAAAGCTTGACCGGCGGCATCATGAAGCCTTCCTGAAAGCTCTCGGTCGCGACGGGGTTGTAGTTGCCCGGCACATTGCCGCCGACATCGTGATAATGGCCAACCGAGGCCAGGTAACAGAACACCGCGCCATCGCGGTAGACCGGCCTTACCAGCCGAAAATCCGAGAGATGGGTCCCGCCGTCATAGGGATCGTTGAAGATATAGACATCACCCTCTTCCATATCGCCGTCGCGGGCGGCCTTGGTGATCACCGCCTTGACCGCGAAGGACATGGCGCCGACGAAGATCGGCAGCCCGGACTTTCCCTGTACCAGGGTATCGCCGGTTTCCGGGTCATAGAGGCCGTGGCTGGCGTCATGGGCCTCGGCGATGATCGGGTTGAAGGCGCTGCGGAACAGGGTCGCGTCCATCTCGTCGGCGATCTGTTCCAGACGACCGTTCAGCACCGCGAGGGTTACCGGGTCGATCATCCCGATCACTTCTCCGCCGCTTGTTCCGCCATATGGGTGGCGTCATAGGTCTCGCCCTTGGCCAGCATTTCCGGCGTGCCGATCAGGGCGTTGAAGCCGTTGAAATCGAACATCCGGTTGCGCCACTGGTCGGTGGAGCCGGTCTCGCGCAGATGCGCCATATATTCCTGCATCACGAAAGACACCGCGCGCACCGTGCCGCCGGGGAAGATCACAATGGAATAGCCAAGGGATTGCAGATCCTCGGCGCCGCTGACCGGGGTCTTGCCGCCCTCGACCATATTGGCCAGCAAGGGCGCGCGCCCCGCGAAACGCTGGTTCATGTCGACCATCTGGTCGCGATTCTCCGGCGCCTCGATGAACAGCACGTCGGCCCCGGCCTCGAGATAGCGCTCGGCTCGCTCGATCGCCGCTTCATAACCCTCAACCGCGATGGCGTCGGTGCGCGCCAGAATCACCGTGTCCGCGTCGCGGCGGGTATCGACCGCGGCCTTGAGCTTGCCGACCATCTCATCGGCGCTAACCAGCGACTTGCCAGCGAGATGACCACAGCGCTTGGGCAAGTCCTGATCCTCAAGCTGGATCGCGGTGGCGCCGGCGCGCTCGAACTCCCGCACGGTGCGGATCACGTTCAGCGCGTTGCCATATCCGGTATCCGCGTCCACGACGAGATCGATATCGATCCGCTCGCGAATGGCGGTGACGGTATCCGCCACCTCGCGCATGCCGATCAGCCCGATATCCGGGCGCCCGAAGCGGGTATAGGCCAGCGAGGCGCCGGAAAGATAGGCGGTCTCGAACCCCGCCTGCTGTACCAGAAGCGCCGACAACGCATCATAGACGCCTGGCGCGACGACGATATCCGCGCCGCCCAACCGGGCCCCCAATGTCTCCGGCGACGCCTTGCTCTCGGCCATGATTTCCTCGCGTGATCCAATAAGACTAATCCCGGGGATTGTCGGTTCCCCGCGCGGATTTGGCAACCAGCGCGCGGGCGGTTGGCGGCGCGAGCATGGGCGGCGTGCGCATGCGCGGCGTGGGACGTGCTAGTCTCGGCGTCATGAAAGCCGTCAACCCAGATATCGAGTGGCAGGCCCGGATGCTCGCCGACAAGGTGCTGAAACGCGCGATGAGCTTGGAAGCGGCTACCCGAGAGCTCGACGACTGGCAGCAAGACGCCCCGCCAGGCACGGCCGAGACCTATCGACGGGTCGAGTCCCGCGCGCTGATCGTAACCGAGGCGTTGAACGCTCTGCTGAAGCGCGGCTATTGACCGGTTCCGGCGCCGCCGCGCGCCGCATCGCGCGTCCTGTCGACAGGCCGTTGACACACCAAGCGACCGCGCCTAGAAACACCTCACAACGCCGTGCGGCGCGGGAGCAATCCCGCCCACATGCCGATCCGGCGGAGGGGTGGCCGAGCGGCTGAAGGCGGCGGTTTGCTAAACCGTTATACTGGGAAACTGGTATCGAGGGTTCGAATCCCTTCCCCTCCGCCAATTCTCTCCCCGCGAAACCCTGAGATTTTTCACACTCGGAAAGATACCGTCTTTTCCGTGGGTTAGGTGGTGTCCGCGAACCCATTCGCCTATCAGAGCACCAAAACCGGAGCAAAAAGGCCGCTTTTCGCGGCCCGTGCCCCGTTTGCCAATGATGCAGTCCCGTTTGGGAGTTATCAGGTGTGTGGGTCGGCGCCCCGAGTTGCCCCCAGTTCGGCGTCGACCAATGACCCCCGATCGGAAAAGGTCCAAGACTGATCTCGCGGAAGTAGCTTAACGGTCACCAGGGTCACATTTGAAAGCCGATAAGGGGCCAAACTGGCACGCTGATCCACAAACGGAGAAAAGAGCAGGATGACGAAGGGGCAAGTGTGCCCGAACGAGCTGGAATCCCACCGAAACAGGGTGCCAAAGGTCATCTGGTGGTCGAACGTTCGGTCCAGCGGGCGGAAGTGTCGTTCATGATTCCAAAACGGGACCTGTTCCGCTATCATCGGAGCCGAGTTTGGGGGTCATCTGGGGAATATCGGTTTGATGAACCGCATCGTCTACCTCCCGATTGAAAAGAAAAATCGGGAGCTAACGGCCAAGACCCTGATTGCGTTGGAACTCAGTAGGCTCGGCATCACCGCGGTTATTGGAACCGATAGGGCGTTGTTGTCCTACTCCGCCCAATTTCCGCGGGGGCTGATGTGTTTAAAGGGCGTCAATAAGGTACAAACCGAAATCGCCCGCAAAGTCAGGGAAATGGGCTTCATCGTGGTCGCGACGGATGAAGAAGTCCTGGGAAACGCGAACACGCGATTGATTGTCCAGGACTGTTGGCACGATGCCCACACCGTTTTCCACAAGGTCTTTTGTCAGGGTTCCGTGCATCGCGATACCTTGTTGTCGCACAGGGGATTTTCCGCCGATCAACTCGAAACCACCGGCAA
>JADHLJ010000214.1 GCA_016780745.1 Alphaproteobacteria bacterium
TCGCTGCCCTATATTTTCTCCGGCATGAAGGTCGCCGCCGTGCTCGCGGTCGCCGGCGCCATCGTTGGTGAGTTCATTGCCGCCGATCGGGGGCTCGGCTATTTCCTGATCGTCGCGCAGGAATCCCTGGATACCGCCGCCATGCTGCTGGCGATCGTGCTGATCAGCCTGATCGGCACCGGTCTCTACGCGATCGTGCTGCTGCTGGAGCATCTGTTCGTCGTCAAGGACGCGCGGGTGGAATAGCCATGAGTGAACCCGCCCCCTTTATCACCCTGGAGAACGTGGCCAAGACCTATGGCCATGGCCCGGACGCGGTGCTCGCGGTCTCGGATGTCAGCTTCGAGATTCGCGAGGGCGAGCTGCTCTCCCTGGTCGGCCCGTCGGGATGCGGCAAGTCCACCCTGCTCAAGATTCTCGCCGAGTTGCACGATTACGATTCAGGCACCGTGCGGATCGGCAACGCGGCGAGCCCGTTCGAGCCCGGCCGGGACGTGGGCATGGTGTTTCAGCAGGCGCTGCTGCTCAAATGGCGCACGATCACCGAGAATGTACTGCTTCCGGCGGAAATCCTCGGCCTACCCATGGCCGCCAGCCGCGAGCGCGCGCGCGATCTCTTGGAGATGGTCGGGCTGGCCGAGGTCGGGGATCGCTATCCCTATGAGCTGTCCGGCGGCATGCAGCAGCGCGCCGCCATCGCCCGCGCCCTGGTCCATAACCCCAAGCTTATCCTGATGGATGAGCCCTTCGGCGCTCTGGATGCCTTAACCCGCGAGCGCATGAACCTGGAACTGCTAAAGATCTGGCGCGAGAGCGGCAAGACCATCGTCTTCGTCACCCACGGCATCCACGAAGCGGTCTTCCTTGGCACCCATGTCGCGGTGCTGACCGCCGGACCGGCGCGCATGGCCGATCATTTCGCCGTCGACCTGCCGCATCCCCGGCGGCTCGACATGAAAACCACCGAGGCGTTCGGCGCCTATGCGCGACGGATCTATCGTTTGCTGGGAATGGAGTGAGTCGGCGCCGGGATGTCCCCGGGACGTCGACGCGAGGCGCGACCAATCGGTGGCTCAATGGCCCTTGTGGCTGGCCTCGAAAGCGGCCTTCTGCTCGGCGCTCGCCTCGGCCTGGAACTTGGATTTCCATTCCGAATAGGGCATGCCGTAGACGATCTCGCGGGCTTCTTCGTATTCCAACGCCTCGCCCTTGTCCTCGGCCGCCGCGCGGTACCATTTCGACAGGCAATTGCGGCAGAACCCGGCCAGGTTCATCAGATCGATGTTCTGCACATCCTTACGCTCGTCCAGATGCGCGACCAATTGGCGAAACGCGGCGGCTTCCAGCTCTAGGCGGGTCTGGTCGTCGAACTTCTCGGCGGGATTGCTCATCTCACGGCTCCACTCGTCGGGTTGTGATTTCGTCATATTTGGGGGTTTGGCCGGGGAATGTAAACAGCGAAGGACTTGTCACCCGCTCGCATGTCACACCCCTCGGGCGGTTTCCTCGATCAGCATGTCGACAACCGCCTTCATCGCCTCGCCCGGGCTCGCGCCGGCGGCGAGCGCGGCGGTATAGGATTGCCGCTGGTCATGGGCACTGGTGCCCCGGGTCAAGATCTCCCGGGCCCTTAACAGCTCATCGGTGCATCCAAGCTCATCCGCGTCCGGCAGGGTCAGCTCGATGATCTCGTCCAGCAGATCCGGATAGGCCACCAGTTCCGCCCTGCCGAAATCGATCAAGCCCTGTTCCACCCCGTAGCGCTGGGCCCGCCAGCGATTTTCGGCCACCAGCATTTGCGCGTAGGTGCGCCAGCGCTGGTTCATCCGGCGCAAGCGGTGGAGCATATGCAGCAGGCATTGGAACAACGCCGCGATCGCCACCGCGTCATCGAGCCTCGTGCACACGTCGCAGATCCGCATCTCCAGGGTCGGGAACCGCGAGGACGGGCGGATATCCCACCAGATCTTGCTGGTATCCTCGATCACCCCGGTCTTCACCAGCATGTTCACATGCCGCTCATACTCGGCCCAGCTATCGAAGGCCCCGGGCAGGCCGGTGCGCGGCATGTTGTCGAATACCGCCAGCCGGTAGGAGGCAAGGCCCGTGTCGTCGCCGTCCCAGAACGGGCTCGACGTGCTGAGCGCCAGGAGATGCGGGAGGAAATAGGCCACCTGATTCATCAGATCTATCCGCTCGTCCGGATCCACCACGCAGAAATGGACATGCATACCGCAGATCACCATGCGCCGGACCACCGCCTGCATATCCTGGGCGAGCTGGCGATAACGATCCTTCTCGGTGGTCTTCTGATCACTCCAAAGCGCGAAGGGATGGGTGGAGGCGGCGATCAGCCCCATGCCCTCGTCCGCGGCCGCCCGGGCGACGGTGCCGCGCAGATGCGTCAGATCCTCGCGCGCCTCGGCGATCGAACCACAGACCTTGGTGCCGATCTCGATCTGGGATTGCAGAAACTCGGTGGTGACCTGATCGCCGAGCAGCTCTTCGCAGCGCGCCAACATCGCGGTCGGTGCCTCGCGGATCAGGTCCCGGGTGCCGCGGTCGACCAGGAGATATTCCTCCTCGACCCCCACGGTGAAGTTGCGCGCCTCGGCCATTACCCGCCCCCCCGATTTATTCAGCCCGGATCACGCGACCCGGCGTCCCTCCCAGGGCCGCGCCGCGAGCACCCGTTCCAGCGCGTCGCCGAAGCGTCCGGCCCATTCCTCGGCGCCGGCCTGAAACTCGATCCGGTCCTGGCGAAACTCCACCCCGATCGAGATCAAATCCAGCGGCGCGACGTGATAATCCACGGTATAGCCGGCGGGATCGCTCCCCGAATAGGGTTTGTTGTCGCCAACGACCATGCTCGCGTCCGCTTCCAACGCCTCGATGATCGGGCGGGCGAGACGCTGGTCGTCCTTCCAGAGAATACCGATATCCCAGGGCCGGAAGCCGCCGCCAATGACCGGCGTGAAGCTGTGCAGCGCGACGATGATCGGCCCCACGCCCCCATCACGCGCCCGCATTGCCTGGATCCGCTCGGCGATGGCGTTGTGATAGGGATGAAAGATCTCGTCCTCCCGCGCCTTTCGGTCCGCGTCGGTGACATCGGCATTGGCCGGCACCACCGTCCCGTCCGAGACCGGCGGGATCGAGCCCGGCGCGCCGGGATGGCGGTTGCAATCGATCACCAGGCGAGAATAGCTCGAGGTCACCAGCGGCGCGTCGAACCGGTCCGAGAGGACCTTGCCCACCGCGTCGATCCCAATGTCATAGGCCGCGTGCCGCCGCATCTCGTGGCCCGGCACCCCAAGGCCGTCCAACGCGCCGGGAACCGCGACACCATTATGGTCACTGGTAAACAAGACCGACGCCGCGCCCCCGGGATTGCGCTCAACAAAGGGCGCGGGGTCTTCAGGGCCGAGGAGAGGCATGCGTGCTCCGGAACAAGTGACGATCGAGGGTCTGATTTAAAAGCCTGGGTCACGGCGGCGCAAGTCGGTGGGCTTCCGACGGCGCGGTTGATGGCGCGAGGTCTTGCCGTGACGACATGTTGCCTAGCGGATTTTTTGTCGTCGTCCTCGCGAAGGCGGGGACCTCTAAAAGTCGGTCACAACATCAACCTTTTTCAACGGGCGGAGGGTCCCCGCCTTCGCGAGGACGATGTAAAGAATTTTATCGAAACCCCATGCCCTCGCGCCAAAGTACCCCTTACGACGGAACCTTGGCCCCCAGGCCCAGCAGCGCCCGCCGCCGGAGCCAAGGGCTCGGCCTATAGCGGTCGTCGCCGGTGATTTCCTGCATGGTCGACATGATCCGATAGGCCAGCGCGGTGCCGAAATCGTCGATGATTTCCAACGGACCAAGCGGATAGTTCAATCCGAGACGCATGGCGAGATCGATATCCTCCGGCGTGGCAAGCTGGATCTGCGCCATCTCGCAGCCGAGATTGCCGATCATCGCGCGCATGCGCTGAGCAATGAAACCGGGGGAGTCCTTGATCGCCACCACGGCGCGGCCATTGGCGTTGAGCCGGGCGGCGACCGCGTCGCGGGCCGCCGGGTTGGCGCCGGGCGGGGTCATGATCGTCGCCCGCTTGGAAAGGTCGCCTGTCGGGTCGATCGCCACCAGGCGGGTGTGATCCAGGCTGCGCCGCGCCGCGAAGGTCGAGCAATCCTCGCCATAGAGCGCCGCGACGATCGGGCTCTCGCCGTCATCGATCTCCGTCATCGCGGTTCCGGCCAGCAAATCAGAGAAGATCTCCGACCCCTCGGCGACGAACACCCGCTCCGCCGGCGCGGCGTCCGAGACGTGATCCGGGCTCGGCGGGTCGATCATCTTGCCGGCCTCGTCATAGCGATAATTGCCGTGGCCGGTCTTGCGACCAAAGCGTCCAGCGTCATGCAGGGATTTGTGAAACGGCACGGTGCGGATGCGCGGATCGTAGGAATTCTGCTCATGCATGATCAGCGAGGCCGGGTAGTTCACGTCGACCCCGGTGAGGTCCATCAGCTCGAACGGCCCCATGCGGAAATGCGCGCAGTCCCGCATCACCGCGTCGACCTGGGCCTGGACCGCGACCCCCTCATGCAGGATATGCAGCGCCTCGGTGGTGAAGGCCCGGCCACCGGTATTGACCAGAAAGCCCGGATGATCCCGCACCACGACCGGCGTGCGGCCCATGCGCTCACCCAACTTGACAAGCCCCTCGACCACCCAATCCTCGGTGGAGGAGCCGCGGATCACCTCGACCAGGCGCATCAGCGGCACCGGGTTGAAGAAGTGAAACCCGGCGAAGCGGGTCTGATGCGCGCACGGACGGCCAAGCGAGCTGATCGGCAGGGAGGAGGTGTTGGACGCGATAATGCAATCCGGCGTGACATGCTTTTCAAGCTCGGTATAGACCGCGTGCTTGACGTCGAGATCCTCGAACACCGCCTCGACCACCGCGTGGCAGGGCGCGAAGCCCGAGAGATCATCGACCACGGTGAGCTTGGTTTTCATCTCCGCCACCGCGTCGGGCTCCAGGCGCCCGCGCTCGGCCGAGCGATCGAGCCGTTGCGCGACCAGGTCGGCGCCCGCCGCCGCGCCGCCGGGCTTGGCGTCGAACAACACCACCCGCATGCCGCCTTGCAGCGATACCTGCACGATGCCCTGGCCCATGGCCCCGGCACCGATCACCCCGACCACCAGATCCTCGCGGTTCGCGTCAAAACTTCCGCTCATGTCTTCTCCAATTCGCTAACCATTTCAGCGACATTCCCGCCGCCCAGATTTCGACCGTCGCCCTGGCGCAAGGCAGGGCCCCGCGATGGTTACGTGGATCGGGGAGACACCGAAAGGGTTAATACCCCCGGGCCGAGGCCCGGCCGCGTGCCAGGGCGACGGAAGATTAAGGCGACTAGGGAACAGCCTGCGCCGTCTGCTTCGGGTTCCCGATCCTAACCGTCGCCCTGGCGCAAGGCGGGGCCCAGGCTCCAATCGGTCGGACAAATCCCGTCTCGCCCTCAACCGAAGGAGGCCCTGCCGTGCGCCAGGGCGACGGGAGATAGGGGCGACGGGAGATAGGGGCGGACGACTCTCGTCGAACGCCCCCGCCCCTTAGACCCGCTCGATGATCGTGGCCATGCCCTGGCCGACGCCGATGCACATGGTACAGAGCGCGTAGCGGCCGCCGGTCTCTTCAAGCTCCTGGGTCGCGGTCATGATCAGCCGCGCGCCCGACGCGCCCAGCGGGTGACCAAAGGCGATGGCGCCGCCATTCGGGTTCACCCGGGGATCGTCATCGGCAAGGCCGAGCTCGCGCATGGTGGCAAGCGCCTGGCTGGCGAAGGCCTCGTTGAGCTCGATTACATCCATGTCGGCGATGGTGAGGCCGGCGCGGGCCAGCACCTTCTGAGAGGCCGGGGCCGGGCCGATGCCCATGACCCGAGGCTCGACGCCGGCGGTGGCGCAGGCCACGACCCGGGCGCGGATGTTAAGGCCATGGGCCTTGGCGGCTTCCTCGCTGGCGATGATCATCGCCGCCGAGCCGTCATTGACGCCACTGGCGTTACCGGCGGTCACGCTGCCGCCTTCCTTGCGGAACGGGGTCGGCAGCTTGGCCAGCCCCTCCATCGTGGTCTCCGGACGCGGATGCTCGTCGGTGTCGACCACCGTGACCGCGCCGCGCCGGCCCTTGATCTCGACCGAGACGATTTCCTTGGCCATGCGACCGCTCTCGATCGCCTTGCCGGCCTTGTGCTGGCTGTTCAGCGCGAAGGCGTCCTGGTCCTCGCGTCGGACCTGATATTTCTCGGCGACATTCTCGCCGGTCTCGGGCATCGAGTCGGAGCCATACTGCGACTCCATTTTCGGATTAACGAAGCGCCAGCCGATGGTGGTGTCATAGATCTCGGAGGTACGGGCAAAAGCGGTCTCGGCCTTGGCCATCACGAAGGGCGCGCGGCTCATGCTCTCGGAACCACCGGCGACATAGAGCGAGCCTTCGTTGGAGCGGATCGCCCGGGCGGCGGCGTTGACCGCCTCCATGCCCGAGGCGCAGAGCCGGTTTACCGTGGCGCCCGGCACTTCCGGCGAAATCCCCGCCAGCAAGAGCGCCATGCGCGCGACGTTGCGATTGTCCTCGCCGGCCTGATTGACGCAGCCGTAATAGACGTCGTCGATCTGGCTCCAATCCATGTCGGTATTGCGCCGCATCAGTTCGGCCATCGGAATCGCGGCGAGGTCATCGGCGCGAACCTTGGAGAGCGCGCCGCCATAGCGGCCAATGGGGGTGCGAACGGCGTCACACACATAGGCTTCGGTCATGTCATCCTCCCTGGAGATGGGTTGCAAGCCGCCAGTGGCCAGCGTTTTTTCGTGTTGCGCCGAACTTGGCACAGGCATTTGGGAGGGTCAAACAAGCGTGGGGGTCACGGCTGGATCATCACGGTTGCGGCGGGATCGGGGTGCGTTTGTCGATCTACTTCTCCGTCGCCCCTGTGAAAACAGGGGCTCAACACCGGTTGCCAAAAGCCCCGGCTTGCGCCGGCGCGACGGTGTGGGAAGCGCCCTCGGGAGGGGAAACCTCCCCCGCCGCCTCACCGCTTCAGCAGCGTATCCAGCTTGGCCGCGTCGTCACCCGCCTCCAGGCGGTCCGAGTAGAGCAAGCGCAGCGCGGCGGCGGCGCGGCGGGACAGCGGCAGCGCCTCGGTTCCGGTCACATATTCGGTAAACGCGCGGGTGATGGCCGCCTTGTCGAGACCCTCGGCGTAAGGACTGGCGCGCGAGACGTCCCAGCCCAGCGCGCCGAGATAGAGCTCCACCCCACATTGCGCCAGGATCGCCTCGGCCTCGGGAACCGCCTCGAACATGGCGGAGTTATCGATCACCATGATGAAGGGCATGCCCTCGGATTTGATATCGATCTCGCCGCGACAGGTCGGCACCGGGCGGCGCAGAAGATGGTTCACCGTGGTCTGCATTTTATAGCTGGGGTCGAAGTGGTTCCCGAGATGGGTCTCCAGAACCGATAGATAGTTCATCATCTGGATGCTGAACGGCACCGGCGAAACGATTAGCAGACCAGTACTGTCATCATCCGGCCAGTCCACGGGCGGCGTGGGCGTGACCAGGCGGCTCTCGCCAAGCGCCAGGGCGGCATGGCCGGCGACCTCCGCCAGATCGGACGCGACCTTGGTCAGGATCTCAAGATGGCGCGGCTCATAATGGCCGGTTACCGCGACACGCGCCGTTTCCTCGCGCTTGCGTATTGTCCCGTCATGCGACAACGCGGCGGCGATCCAGGCCTTGTCCTGGTCATTAAGCCCCGCGACCAGTGTGTCCAGCGGGTCATCCGAGCACCCATATATAAAGAGCCCGCCGAGACAGCAGAGCCCGACCAGCAGGCTTCGCGCGATCACACCGCTCAAATCCCGTTCCCTTCACGAATAAGTTCCGGCGCCTCGCGCGCGTGAAAGTGGCGATAGCCGGGCGCGACCACTTCGCGCGCCTCCTCCATGCGCGCCGAAAGCGCCGGCAGCGCGTGAAACGGCACCCCGGCATGGGCGTGGTGCTCGGCGTGATAGGGCATGTTCCAGGCGAAAAACCGGACCAGCGGGTTGGAGACCGTCGAGCGGGTATTGCGCCACATGTCCTTTACCGCGGGACATCCCCAATGCTCGTTCAGCAGATAGGCGCGCAGGAACGGCTGGCCGACCAGGGCCGGCAGAACCCAGAGCCAAAGCAACCAATCGACCTGAAACAGGACCGACAGGCCGGCCGCGGCGACATAGCCGCTCAGATAAACCCGAGACTCCAGGATCACGCGCGACCGCTGGCGCTCCGGCACGAAGGCCACCGGGACCACGCCGCGCGCTCGGCTCAACAATCCGCCGGTCGCGCGGTACCAATACTCGATCCCGCTCAGCAGCCAGAGATAGCCGAGCCAGCTTGTCGGCTTGGCGGTCAGCAGCTCCGGATCGCGGGCCGGGTCCTGGGTATGGCGGTGATGGGCGA
>JADHLJ010000215.1 GCA_016780745.1 Alphaproteobacteria bacterium
GCGGTCGAGATCTCGCGCCCCTCCTTGGCCCATTTCACCAGCCCACCATCCAACACCTTGGCGTTATCGAAGCCAAAGGCCCGCAGCATCCACCAGATCCGCGAGGCCCATTGCGGGGTCGTGGTGCTATAGAGAACCACCTCGGTCTCGTCGCCCAACCCGTGCCGCCCAACCGCCGCCGCGAACAGCTCCGGCGAGGGGAAGGTGAAGCGGAACTCGCTGTCGGGGTCTGACAACTCCTCCTGGAGATCCAGGAAATCGGCGCCGGGGATATGGCCCCTGTCATAATCCTCGCGGCCACTGCCGACGGTATAGGCCTTGGTCGGGTGCGGCAGCAGATGCGTGGTGCAGTCATAGATCCGCAGTTTGGGGTCGGCCAGCCGCTCGGCCAGCCAATCGGTGGAGACCAGAAACTCGGGGTGTTTGAATTGGTTTGCCTCGATACCCATTCCCATGCTCCTTTTGAGCGCTCCGGGCGCCGCGCGCCCCGTCCTCATTCCTCGGCACTGTAATCCATGTCGGTCCTCGCCGAAATACGCCGCCGTTTCGCCGCCGTTTCGCCCAATGTCCAGGGCATGATTTGGATGGCGGTGGCGGGCCTGATTTTCGCCTCCTTCACCGCGATCGTGCGCTATGTCGGTAGCTCGATGAACCCGATCCAGGTGTCCTTCATGCGCTACGCCCTCGGGCTGGTGTTCATGTTGCCGTTCTTCGTGAAGATCAGCGTGGCCGATCTGCGCGCCGCCAATTTCAAACTGCACGCGATTCGCGGCGTCCTGCACGCCATTGGGGTGCTTTGCTGGTTCTACGCGATGGCTCATATCCCGATCGCCGAGGTCACCGCGATGGGTTTCACCGCGCCGGTCTTCGCGACTATCGGCGCGGCGCTGTTCCTGGGCGAGAAGGTGCGGGCGCGGCGGATAATCGCGGTGGTCATCGGGCTTCTGGGCGCGGTGGTGATCCTGCGACCGGGCTTTGTCGAGATCCATCCGGGTGCGCTTGCGATGATGCTGGCGGCGCCACTTTTCGCGATTACCGATCTGATCGCCAAGGTCCTGACCCGCCGGGAGAGCGGGCCGGCGTTGGTGGCTTATCTCTCGGTTGTCGTCACGCTGACGGTCATGGGCCCGGCACTTTATGTCTGGCGGGCGCCGACACAGGAGGAATGGCTGCTGATGATCGCCACGGCGGGGCTCGCGACCCTGGGCCATCTCTGCATGATCCAGGCCGTCAAGCTCGCCGAGGTCTCGGCGGTGCAACCGGTGAAGTTCCTACAGCTTGCCTGGGCGGCGCTGATCGGCTTTCTGGTTTTCGCCGAGATCCCGGAGATCTGGACCTGGATCGGCTCGGCGATCATCGTCGGCAGCGTCACCTATATCGCGCATCGGGAGTCCGTCACCCGCAAACAGGCCAGGCTGAAAGCCGCCGCCGAATCATCCGGTAATGTCGCAAACTGACGAGACCTAGCCCGCCCCGGCACTATCCTCGCCCCAAAGATTTCTGGAGGACAAAGCAATGACCATGACCCTCGACGACGGCGCGGCGAGGGCCGTGTCCTTCAAGTCCATGGCGGCGGGTACGAAAGCGGATTACACGCTGCTTGAGGGCTATGAGCAGGCCCACGCCGCCGGAACCGCCGACCGGATTGTCGACGCGCTGCGGCAATTGGACGGCTCGATGGGCGGGTACAAGATCTCGCGGCTGGATCATTGTCTGCAGACCGCCACCCGCGCGCATCGGGACGGCGCCGATATCGACATGGTTGTCACCGCGCTGGTGCATGATATCGGCGACATGCTCGCGCCATTCAATCACGACAGCGTGGCGGCGGCGATCCTAAAACCCTATGTGCGCGAGGAATGCACCTGGATCACCGAGTATCACGGCCTCTATCAGAAGAAATACTACATCCACCATTTCGGCGGTGATCCCGACGCCCGAGACGCCTATCGCGATCACCCCTATCACGAAAGCTGTATCCGGTTTTGCGAGCGTTGGGACCAGGCGGCTTTCGATCCGGATTATGAGACCCTCGACCTCGCGTTTTTCGAGCCGATGGTCCGCGAGGTTTTTGGAAGAGAGCCCTACGACCCGGCGCATATCCGTCCGGGCGCGGTGGGGCCGGCGTAGGTCAACGGGAAGTCAGGGGCTACTCGACCGCGCCCATGGATGCGAGCAGCGCCATGTGGTGTTCGACATCGCCGAACTGACGCTCGATCATCGACAGGCGCTTGAAATAGTGACCGACCGCGTATTCCTCGGTGATGCCGATACCGCCATGCAATTGCACGCCGCCCTGGCCGACTTCGCGGGCTGATTGGCCGATCTGAGCCTTGGCGGTAGCCATGGCGTGGCGACGGGCCGCCGGATCCGGCTCGCTGACCATCATGGCGGCATAAATCGCGATGCTGCGAGCTTCCTCGACCGCCACATACATATCCGCCGCGCGGTGCTGAAGCACCTGGAAGTCACCGATCGGTCGCCCGAATTGGGTGCGGGTCTTGAGGTACTCGACCGAGATATCGAGGGCCGCCTGCATCGCCCCCAGCCCCTCGGCGGCGACGGCGGCGATGCCGTGCTGCTCGACTTGTTCGATCACCCCATAGGCCTTATCCGCCTCACCCAACAGCGCCCCCGCCGGAAGCTTGACCGATTCGAAAGTAATATCGGCGCCACGCATGCCGTCGAAGGTCGGGTAGCCGCGGGCCGTGACGCCGGTGGTGTCCGCCGGCACCAGGAACAGGCTGATCCCCGCCTCGTCGTCCTTGCCGCCGCTGGTGCGGGCGCTGACGATCAGGGTGTCGGCCTCGGCGCCGTGCACGACCGTGGTCTTCTCGCCGTCGAGGACCCAGCCGTCACCCTCGCGCCGCGCCGTGGTCTCGACCTGGCGCAACCGGTATCGCGACAGCCGCTCACCATGCGCGAAGGCCAGCAGCCGTTCGCCCGCCGCGACGCCGCCAAGGATCTCCGCGCGCCGATCCGCGTCCGCCGCTAGCGCGATCGCGCTTCCCCCCAGCACCACCGTCGCCAGATAAGGCTCGACTATGAGCCCTCGACCGAAGGCCTCGAGGATCAACATCTGCTCGACGGGCCCGCCATCGAAACCGCCATCCTCGCCGCTGAAGGGCAGCCCCAGAAAGCCAAGTCCCGCGAAGGTCGACCAGATTTCTCGGCTCCACCCCGCGTCACTTTCCAGGATCTTGCCCCGCGCTTGCATGTCATAGCGGTCGGCGATCAATCGATCGGCGCTGTCCTTTAGAAGTTGCTGCTCGTTGGAGAGTTCGAAATCCATCGAGGTGGTTCCCTTTATCCGCCGACCATCCGGCCCCAAGACCCGTACCGCGCTATCCGCCCCACAATGATGGCCAGCCCGTTCCGAGATGACAACCTTTCACCATCTTGGCGAGGTTTCGCCATGGCTTAGACCCCGAGCTTCTCCATCAGGACATCCTGGCGCGCCCGCAGCTCTCGCGAGGTGCCGGACCAGACCACCTGGCCTTTTTCAATGACATAGTGGCGATCGGCGATGCGGGCGAGGTCCTCGACATTCTTGTCGATCACCAAGATTGCCTGACCCGCGCTCTTGAGCCGCCCAAGACACGCCCAGATGTCCCGGCGGACCAGCGGGGCCAGTCCCTCGGTCGCCTCGTCCAGGATCAACAGTTTCGGGTTGGTCATCAGCGCCCGGCCAATGGCCAGCATCTGTTGCTCGCCGCCGGACAGCAAATTGCCCATGCTGGAAAGCCGCTCGACCAGCGCCGGGAACATGTCCAGCACGCTGTCCAGATCCCAGGGCGTCGGCGAGCCCGCTCGGTTGGCGGCGGTGGCGATCAGGTTCTCGCGCACCGTGAGGTTGGGAAACACCTGACGGCCCTCGGGCACCAGGCCGATGCCGGCCTGCCCGATGCGAAAGCTCGCCAAGGCCTCGATCCGGCGACCCTCGAATTCGATCTCTCCCGAGGTAACCGGCGTGATGCCGAGGATCGAATGCACCGTCGTGGTCTTGCCCATGCCGTTGCGGCCCATCAGGGTCACCACCTCTTGCGCGCCGACCTCCAGCGACAGCCCGAACAGCGCCTGGCTGGCGCCGTAATGGGTTTGGATATCGCGGACCGAGAGCATCAGTCGGCGCTCCCCGAGGCGTCGACCATCTCATCGCCCAAATAAGCGCGACGCACCGCCTCGTCCCGGCGGATATCGTCGGGCGCGCCGGAGGCGATCACCTGACCATTGACCAACACTGTGATCCGGTCGGCGAGCGCGAAGACCGCGTCCATGTCATGCTCGACCAAGAGCATGCTCTTGTCGCCCTTCAAGCCGGCGAGAAACCCGATCATGCGCTGGGCTTCCTCAACGCCCATACCCGCCATGGGTTCATCCAGCAACAACAGCCGCGGCTTGGTGGCCAGGGCCATGGCGATTTCGAGCAATCGATGCTCGCCATGCGACATGATCCGCGCGGTCTGGTCCGCCCGGTCGGCTAGCCCAACTTCCTCCAGTCCCACCAGTGCCGTGTCGGCAAGGTCTCGATCGCGGCGCGCGTCGGCCCAGAATCTGAAGGAATGACCAGCGTGGGCCTGAACCGCCAGCGCCACATTGTCTCGCGCCGTCATGTCCAGCATCAGGCTGGTAATCTGGAAGGACCGCGCGATGCCGAGGCGCGCGCGGGCATGGGCCGGCAGGTTGGTGATCACCCTGCCATCGAAGGTTACCCGCCCGGCTTCGGGTCGAAGCTCGCCGGATAATTGGGCCACCAAGGTCGTCTTGCCGGCGCCGTTCGGCCCGATGACCGCGTGTATCTCGCCGGGGATCACCTGCAGGTCCACATGATCGGTCGCGGTAACGCCGCCAAAGCTCTTATAGAGATCCTCTACCGTCAGGAGCGCTTGCGCCATGCCGCCCTCCCGATCCAGTCAACCAATCCGTAAAGCCCGCCACGCCAGAACAGCACCACCAGGATCAGCAGCGCGCCGAACAGGAAATGCCAGTAGATGGTGATCGCCGACAGCCACTCCTCCAAAAGCACGAAGGCGGCCGCGCCGAGGATCGGCCCGAACAGGGTTCCAGTGCCGCCCAACACCACCATGAAGATCAGCTCGCCGGACGCGGTCCAATCCATCATCTCGGGGCTGATGAAATTGGTGAAATTGCCCAGCAACGCGCCCGCGAAGCCACAGATCGCGCCGGCGATCACATAGCAGACCAGACGATAACGATAGGTATCATAGCCAATCGCGTGCATCCGCCGTTCGTTGCCGCGCGCGCCCTCGATCACCATGCCGAATCGGGACCGGGTGATCCGGTGCACCAGATAGAGGGTCGCCAACAGCGAGGCGAAGATGAAGTAGTACAGGCGCGTGGCGTCCTCGATATCGAACAACCCGGCGAATTCGCTGCGCATCTCGATCACCAGCCCGTCATCGCCGCCATATTCCTCGATACTGACGAAGGCGAAGAACACCATCTGGGTAAACGCCATGGTGATCATGATGAAATAGACGCCCTTGGTGCGCAGACAGATCGCCCCGGTGATCAGCGCGAACAGGGCCGAACAGGCGACCGCGATCGGGATCTGAATGAAGCCGTTATGGATCTCGTAATAGGCGGGGATACCGACGCTGTAGGCGCCGATCCCGAGATAGGCGGCGTGGCCGAAACTAATCATCCCGCCATGACCGAGAATGAGATTGAGGCTGACCGCGGCGATGCCGAGGATCATCAAGCGGCTGGCGAGATCGAGATAGAAGGTCGCGCCGGTCAATTCGACATAGCCCGGCAGCAATGCCAGGATCGCCAGACCAACCGCCATTGCCCAGGTTCTTGGCGTCCAGTTCGCGGGCGAGAGGGCGTCGCGCTTCATTTCGTCAACGCCCTTTCGGCGGGAACAGGCCTTGCGGCTGGAAAGCCAGGATCGCCGCCATCAGGACATAGATCAGCATCGCCGACAGTGCCGGGGCGGCGGTCTCGGCGTTCTGATCGCTGATGAATACCTTCAGCAGCGTGTCCAGGAACGAGCGCCCCATCGTATCGATCAACCCGACCAGTACCGCCGCCAGAAAGGCGCCCTTGATAGAGCCGATACCGCCGATAATGATTACCACGAAGGCGACGATGATGATCTCGTTCCCCATGCCGATACTGGCTTCGGTGATCGGCGCGATCATCATTCCCGCCAGGCCCGCCATCGCCGCGCCGGCGGCGAAGACCAGGGTGAACAAGGTCTGAATATCAACGCCGAGGGCCGAGACCATGGTGCGGTTGGACGCGCCGGCGCGGATCAGCATGCCGGCCCGGGTACGCGTGACCACCAGATACAGACCCAGCGCCACCAGAAGTCCGACCGAGATGATCAGCAACCGGAAGGTGGGAAAGACGATCCCCGGCAGGATCTCGACCCGTCCGTCCAGCACCGCCGGCAAGCGGATCGCCATGCCTTCGGCGCCCCACAGAAAGTGTACCGCGGCATCGAAACACAGGATCAGCCCGAAAGTGGCAAGCACATGATCGAGGTGATCTCGGGCGTAGAGCCGCCGAATCACCACGAACTCCACCGCCAGCCCCACCAGCGCCGTGAGCGGCAAGGCCAAGATCACGCCCAACACGAAGGAATCGGTAACCTGGGCCAAGGTCGCGCAGAGATAAGCGCCGACCATATAGAGAGACCCATGCGCGAGATTGACGAAATCCATGATCCCGAAAATCAGGGTCAATCCGGACGCCAACAGAAACAGCAAGACGCCAAGCTGCAATCCGTTCAATAGCTGGGTGACGAAAAGCGTCCAGTCCATGGCGTCATATTACTTCTTATCGCGGCGGCGGCGACACTACGCGCCCCGGCGACGAAGGGCAATCGGCGTGATCGGCGGGCGGGTGTCCGCGATCGGGCCGCGCACCGTAAAAACCCGACCGTCGTCCTCGCGAAGGCGCACTGGTGTCCGGGAAAATTCTCACCGTCGTCCTCGCGAAGGCGGGGACCTCTGAAAGACGGTTAATGTTGCCGCCTTTTTCAACGAAATTGGGGTCCCCGCTTGCGCGAGGACGACGGCAAAACCTTCATCCGACAACAGCGCGCATCTTCCAGGCGGCCACAATCGACCCCAACGCAATCACGGGAATGGCGATGGTCAGCAACAGCACCATGTCATAGCCGCCGACGTTCCAGACCAACGACGCAACCGTTGGCGCGAGGGCCGAGCCGGCGACGAAACCGATCGCCAGGGTTCCCGAGATCACGCCAAAATCCTTGCGACCAAGAAGTTCCGCCACGACGGTCGGCCGGATGATGCTGAGCACACCGGCGCCGGCGCCCTGGAGGATCACGAAGGGCACGATCAGCAGCGCCACCGAGGTCGCCAGAAATACCGAGATCCCAGCCAGCGACATGGACAGGAAACAGGCGCAGCAAATCACCAGCACCGACACATGACGCTCGGCGGCAATCATCGCCAGACGGCCCGCCACCTGCATCGGTCCGAACATCGAGGCGGCGAAGACCGCCGTGTCCTCGCTCATCCCCCGGTCGGCCATGATCGGCAACATATGGCTAACAATCAGGCCGTGATCCAGCGCCAGCAAGGTGAAGGCGATGCCAATCATCCAGAAGGTCGGAGTGCGCATGACGGCCATCGTCGCCCGGGCGTCGGTGCTGGCCTTTGGCGCCGAATGCCGGGCGTTCCGGTTGGCGTAGTGACAGCCGTAAAGAATCAACGGCACGCAGATCAGCAGCACCACCAGCGCGAAAACCGTGACCGTGCCGCGCCAGCCGAGGAAACCGTTGAGGATATGCGCGCTGGGAAAGGACACGGTGCCCGCGAACCCGGCGGCCAGGGTGACCAGAATGATCGCGCGCCGGGCCCGCTCGCCCATGCTGTGAGTGAGGATCGCGAAACAAGGCTCGTATAAGGAGCCGGCCATGCCGACCCCGATGAAGAACCAAAGCACGTAGAACTGCCAGACCTCGGTGACCTGGGAGAGCAAGATCAGCATCACCGCCGACAGCACCGCGCCGCCGGCGAAGACCAGTCGACCGCGCCCACGGTCGATCATCCGCCCCGCCGCCGGCGCCAGCACCGCCGCGACGATCAACGACAGCGTGAAGGCGCCGGTCAGGGTGGTCTTGGAAAACCCGAGATCCGCCTCCCAGGTCGGCAGTAACGCCGGGAAGGAATAATAATAACAGGCCCAGACCAAGGTCTCGGCGATCGCAAATGGCCAGACGACCTGGGCGAAGGGTATCCTTTCCTCCGCGCCCTCCGATGCCGGCTCCACGGTCATGCGCCCATCACCGTCGTCCTGGCGCAAGGCAGGACCTCGCGGCTTGTATCACGCGAAAAACCCTGGCCGGGTCGGGTCGCCATCTGGCGTTGTCGAGGCCCCACCGTTCGCCAGGGCGACTGTGAACCATGTTCCAGCCAACCAACGGCGGCAAAAGTCATTTCGCCCTCCT
>JADHLJ010000216.1 GCA_016780745.1 Alphaproteobacteria bacterium
GCCGCGGCGACGGACCTGCCGATCATCCTGTTCCAGTACCCGATGGGCCCCGGCCTCGGCTATCCGATCGACACCCTGCTGGAGGTCTGCCGGCGGGTGCCGAAAATTCGCGCCATCAAGGATTGGTGCAACGACCCGGCCCTGCATGAGCGGCATATCCGCGAGCTGCACGCCCTGGACAAGCCGGTCAACATGCTCTCCACCCACAGCGCCTGGTTGCTGTCCTCGCTGGTTCAGGGCGTCGACGGTGTGCTGTCCGGCGCCGGAAGCGTGGTGGCGAATCTTCAAGTCGCGCTGTTCCGTGCCTTCAAGGAGGGCGATCTGGACGAGGCGCGGCGGATCTCCGACCGGCTGCACCCGACCACGCGGGCCTTCTACGACGCGCCGTTCCTGGACATGCATAACCGCATGAAGGAGGCGCTGCATTATCTCGGCCGGCTGCCCGAGGCCCATGTGCGTCCGCCGCTGATGAAGCTGCACGATGCCGAGATCGCCAAGATCCGCGCCTGCATGGACGCGGCCGGCCTAACGCCGGAAACCGTGTATCAAAAGGTCGCTTGAGGAGGGTAAATTCGAAGAGAGAGTAGTTCGAAAAAACCAATCCCTGTTGGCTACCGAGCCCACGGCATGTTGAAGGATGGCGCTGCTTTTTCTCGAACCGGCTTGCGATTGCACACGTCCTCCTGACCGTCCGTTAGCCTTGACCTGGTCGCAAGCATGCCTCCATATTGGCGATGGTAAAGTGGTCGTACACTCACATCACCTGAAGCGTTACCAACTGAAACGGTGACCCATGGCACTACATTCAATCCTCGTAAAAGCGGCCTGGGACGAAGAAGCCAAAGTTTGGGTGGCGGTCAGTCAGGACTTACCTGGACTTGTCACCGAGGCGGAAACAACCGAGGAACTGCGAGAAAAATTGCAGGCGGTGATCTTGGATCTCGTTGAATTGAATGGCCCGCCCGCCGCGGACCTAGCCGCAGAGATTCCCCTCTATATTATGCACGAACAGGTTTCCAAAGTTCGCCTACGCGTGTAATGCGGGGCTTTGCCAAGGCACTTCGTCAAATACTCTCCGAGAACGACTGTGTCTTTGTAAGAAACGGAAAAGGGGATCATCAAATCTGGTGGTCTCCGCACACGCGAACAAACTTCGTCGTCGACAACAGTTGTAAATCCAGACACACGGCTAACGCCGTGCTCAAGCAAGCTGGCTTAGACAAGGCGTTTTGATCCAACCGACAGCATCTGGCGGCGACTCCGGTTTGATTGCCTTGCCACGCTTCACCCAACCTCCCCATAATGAGCCTCCCCAACAACGCTCCTCTCAGGTCGCGTAATCCGCGCCCTCGCGGTCCAGCAGGCGCTTCATCGCGGCGAAATGGTGGGTCGCCTGATCGTCGCGGTCGGCCTGCATCTGCTCGAAGGTGTGCTGGGCGACGTCCTGGGGAATGCGTTTCAGAGGCGCGCCGCTCGACATGGCGGTGATCTGCGCACGGCAAACGCGCTCCAGATAGTAAAGATCGTTGAAGGCATGCGCGATGGACGGGCCAACCACCGTCACGCCGTGATTGGCCATGAACAGGATACGCCGGTCACCCAGCGCCGCCGCGCCGCGGTCGCCCTCGCTTGAATCGAGAACCAGGCCGCCGAAGACGTCGTCATAAGCGATCTGGCCGTAGAACTTCAGCGCCCCCTGCACCGCCGGCTCAACCCGCACCCCCTCCAGCATGCTGAGCGCCGTCGCGAAGCGGGTATGGGCGTGCAGGATGCATGTTGCGTGCGCACAGTTCTGATGCATGCGCGAATGGATGTTAAGCGCGGTCGCCTCCGGCGGTTGTTTGCCGTCAACGGGCCGGCCGTCCAGATCCACCTCGACAATGTCGCTGGCCCGCACCTCGGACCAGTGACGGCGATGCGGGTTGATCAGGAACCGATCCTTGCGGCCCGGCACCAGCAGACTGAAATGATTGTCCACGCCTTCATGCAGATCCAGATGCACCGCGATCCGCAGCATCGCCGCGAGATCGACCCGCGCTTGCCATGCCGCGTCCCGTTTGCTCGCCGCTTCCTTCACATCCGCCATGTCGTCACCTCACTGTTCAATCGCCGGCTACTATCGATGGTTTCCAGCGCGAACTCAATGGACGCGGCTACCCCGGGCTCAGACATCGCCCCCGGCGATCACAGTGTCGATCAGGTCGATGACGCGGGTTAAATCGATGCTGAAATCGCTTTGATTTCCGCCGGCATGGACGGTTTCCTCGGGCCCGGCGCGCAGTCGCCAATGCTGGCCGCCCAGCCGTTTGACCAGATTCGAAAAATGCGTGTCCCGCGCGGTATGCGGCGAGATCTCGATCACCCAGGGTGCCACCGCGGACCAGACCGTATTGACGAGCCCGGAACCATGCACACCGGCGACAAGGGTCGCGGAGCGAAACATCTGGATCTGTTCGACCATCGACAGCCGAGCGGGATGAATGATCTCGAAACCCCGCTCCTGGAGCGGGCCATGCAGCTGCTCCTCATCCGCCAGGCGCCGCCAGGTGGTGTCGGTGCGGCTGATGAAAAGACGCTTGGGCCCGGCGGGCGGCGCGTCCAAGTCGATCACCTTCGGCAGGAAATATCTGCGCAACAAGGCCAGGGCGAAATTATGGGGAATGCCGCGCAGGCCCATGTTGGAGATGTAGATCGCGCGGGGAAAGTGATGACCGCGCGCGGCGTCCAGCCAGACGACCCTCTCCTCCGGCACTCCGAGCAGTTTGAGGGTGGCGGGGAAGAGGTTCGAGGCGTCCCGTCCCAGGGCCACCTTCCACCCCGCATCGAGCAACCCGCACTCCAACACCGCCAAGAGCCGCGGCAGATAGTCGAGAACGAAGTGGTACCAATTCTCGTTGGTGCCGATAACAATCACCCGCTGGTCCGGGTGATAGACCACGGTCTCGTCGATCTCGGTCGTCTCGCCACCCAGGGCTTTGCGCACAAGACGGGGATTAATACCCATGCCGTGGACGAGAAGCGCGCCGTCGGGTGTCAGCGGCGACCACTCGGCGCCCGGCAGCATCGTCGCGGCGGCCAAGCCATAAAAGCAGGGCCAGGCGCTCGGCTTATCCGGCAGGTCGGTCATGACCAGCTCGACCGGATCAATATAGTGCAACGCGGTCCCGTGATCGACGATATCCGCGAAGATCACGGACCGCTTCACCCCCGCACCGGTATCACCAGCCGCCCCCTGCTCGGCGGCCTCGAACCACGTGGAAAGCGCATCGTCAATAATCGTTCGGACATCTGAGCGAGCCCCACGCATGCGCCCGATATGAGCTCTCAGGGTCGAGACCAGCGGGTCCCCGGGGGCATGTTGCCTGGCTTCATTGGCGCGCGCCGTCGCGGTATCGAGATCGCCGGCACGGATCGCCGCCTCGGCCTTGTCGATGAGCTCGCCCACAGTCACCACGCGGCCTCCCGACACCCATGCAATGAGCCGCCGCAAGCCAGCGCCAACGTGGATCCTCTCAAAAAGGGGGAGTAGATTGGTCGGAGCGGCGGGATTTGAACCCACGACCCCTACACCCCCAGTATAGTGCGCTACCAGACTGCGCTACGCTCCGACCGGCCCGAAGGCCTCGGTTTACTAGGATTTTTGTGTCGGAAGCGCAATAGCCAGTTTTGGCAAATATCGCATTTTCCTGAAATCAAGGGAGAACATCCGACTTTATGTGGCGCGAAAACCCCCATAGTCGGCTCTCGTGACGTTCAACGCGTGGGAGGCGCGCACCCCGTAAGTACCCGCCCCATTCGCAACTTCTGACACGTTCACGCTTTTCCGACCATATTACCCGCGGGATAAGGCACTATGCGCGGTACTGGAGCGCTATTCTCGCGGGAGCCACAATAAGCTCATCCGCCAAGGGCATCACGAGAACGACAGCCCCGCCTAGCGGCGCACGTCCGTAAGCTTTTTCTTCAATACCACCAGTTCGTTCAGAACTTCGCAGAGCTCATTCCGGGTTTGTGGGCTCAGGCCGGCACTCTCGGCGCTATTTTCGCTGTCCGCCGCGACCGTATGCTCGACTTCCTCGGCCTCGACCGCGTCCGTGGTATCCGGCTGTGATGGTTTCACCGAGCCATCACGAAGGAGTTTTTGAACGCCCTTGATCGTGTAGCCATCCGCGTAAAGCAACTCGCGGATCCGCCTCAGAAGCGACACATCCTCCGGGCGATAGTAGCGCCGCCCGCCGCCACGCTTTAGCGGGCGGACCTGAGTGAACTTGGTTTCCCAAAACCGCAAAACATGCGGTGGCACCTCAAGGTCATCGGCGACCTCGCTGATGGTGCGAAAGGCGGCGGCTGACTTGCCGTTGCGCCGCCCGTTCGTATAGGTGCCGGTTTCGACAGCCATTTCCGATCAAGCCTTGCTCAAGAGGAACCCGCCTGGGACTCATTGATCCGGTTTTTCAACACATGCGAAGGGCGAAAAACCAGGACCTTGCGTGGCAGGATCGGCACCTCGTCGCCAGTCTTCGGATTGCGCCCAATACGCTCGCCTTTTTGGCGAACCGAGAAGCTTCCGAATGACGAGATTTTCACCGGCTCACCCCGCGTGAGAGCGTCACCGACTTCATTGAGTACCGCTTCCACCAATTCGGCGGATTCATTACGCGAAAGGCCAACTTCGTTGTAGACCGCTTCGCTCAATTGGGCCCGTGTAACCGTGCTACCAGTCATGATCAGATCCCCATCCAAGAAAGCCAGCGTAGCGTCTCGGAAAGAATCAGTCAATTATTGGTTAATAACAGGGTTTTGCGTCGGTTTTCTGAGGCCGCGTCACGCCGAGGGTGGGTAACCCATTCTGACAAGTCCGGCGCCCCAGGCGAGGCCCCCACCGATCGCCTCGAACAACACAAGGTCGCCCGATTTCACGCGTCCGTCGCCAACCGCCTCGGTCAGAGCCAGGGGGACCGAGGCCGCGGAAGTATTGGCATGCCGCTCGATACAGCACACGACCTTGTCGGAAGAAAGTTTCATGCGCTTGGCCATGGCATCGATGATCCGGCGATTGGCCTGATGCGGCACCAACCAATCCACGTCCGCCGCGTTTAGTCCATTGGCCTCCAGCGCCTCCTCGATGACACCGCCGAGCTTGGAGACGGCGTGCTTGAAGACTTCCTTGCCTTCCATGCGCACATGCCCCGTCGTGCCGGTGCTGGAGGGACCGCCATCGACATAAAGAATGTCGCGCTCGCGCCCGTCGGAATGAAGATGGGTCGAGAGAATACCGTGATCGTCCACGCCGCCCGAACCCTCATGCGCCTTCAGCACAACCGCGCCGGCTCCATCGCCAAACAGCACACAGGTGGTCCGGTCCTCCCAGTCGAGTATGCGGGTGAAGGTCTCCGCGCCGATCACCAGGGCGGTATCGCATTGGCCGGCCTTGATGAAGTTATCCGCGACCGCCAAGGCGTAAACAAAGCCGGCGCAAACGGCTTGAACATCAAAGGCGGCGCCATTGGTAACACCGAGCCCAGCCTGGACCTTGGTCGCGGTGGCGGGAAACGTGTCGTCCGGCGTCGTGGTCGCGACAACGATAAGATCAACATCCCTCGCCGCTATTCCGGCCGCCGCGAGCGCTTTATTCGAGGCATTAATTGCCAGGTCCGAGGTCAACTCGCCTTCCGCGGCGACATGGCGTTGGTGGATGCCCGTGCGTTGCACGATCCACTCATGGGAGGTGTCAACCTTCTCGGCGAGTTCCGCGTTGCTGAGAACCCGTTCGGGCAGGTAGGACCCGCATCCAACGAGCAAGGAACGACGCACGCTCACGATACCGCGGCTTTCTGATCATCTTCGCCGTCTTTTACCGTGTGTAGCACCGACAACTCCTCTTTGACCTTATCCAAGAACCCATAACGCGCCATATCGGCGGCGACTCCTATTGCGTTAGCGAAGCCGAGGGCATCGGTTCCGCCATGGCTTTTAACCGCGATACCGTTCAATCCCAAGAACACCGCGCCATTATACCGGCGAGGGTCAAGCCGATCGCGCAATTGGCCGATCGCGGAGCGACAGAGCAGATATCCCAGCTTTGTGAAAAGCGTCGATTTGAAGGACTCTCGCAGATAGTGGCTGAACATGCGTGAGGTGCCCTCGGCGGTCTTTAGAGCGATATTCCCCGAGAAGCCGTCCGTCACGACAACATCCACGGTACCGGCGGTAATGTCGTCGCCTTCGACAAAGCCATGAAAGTCCATTTCGGCCTCGATCTCGCGCAGGATAGCGGCGGCTTCACGCAGTTCCTCGTGGCCCTTCTGTTCCTCGCTACCGACATTAAGCAGTCCGACAGAGGGGCGATTCAATCCCAGGACCAAACGGGCGAAGATTTCGCCCATGATCGCGAATTGAACCAGATTATTGGTATCGCATTCGATATTGGCGCCGAGATCCAGCATGCAACTCTCGCCGCGCATCGTGGGAAAGAAGCTGGCAATCGCCGGTCGATCAATGCCCGGGCACATCCGCAAGGCGAGCTTCGACATCGCCATGAGCGCGCCGGTGTTGCCCGCGGATACGATACCGTCCGCCTCCCCCTTGGCAACAAGGTCGATCGCCATGCGCATGCTGGACTTACGCCCGGAACGCAGGGCCACCGAGGGCTTCTCCGCCGGACCGACCATCTCGTCGGTATGAAGAATTTCGTGGGTCGCGTGCTTCAGTCGCTTGGTGCCGTCTATCAGCGGCCGCAGTCTCGACTCGTCACCGACAAACACCAGACGCATGTCGGGTAATCGTTCGATCGCGATGTCGGCGCCATCGACCACCAGCGCGGGCGCCCGATCGCCGCCCATCGCGTCGAGGGACAATGTAATCGAGGACGTCATGTTTACCGGAGGTTTCCGAGAACCGTTGCCATTGGAAGACGGGTGCCCCTTATAGCTGGCGTTGTCCGAAGACGGTAACACAATTCGCCGTTGTTAAGACAATCAAAGCCCATGGCCGCCAAAGCTGGCCTCGTGGCGCCTAGGGTTTGGGAAACGCGGACACTCAATTGACCGAGGAATCCCCGCCTTGATTCCCCCTCGCCCGCAAGGCCGACAAGGCCGCGAACGGGTTGTCAGGAGTGGAATCATCATCCTCGCCCCCGGCCGTATAGGTCACGGCACCCTCTTCCAAGGCTCCCGACTCCAGCAACGCCGGGTCTAGTGCCAGGGACAGGCTCTGCGCGACGACCTCACCGATATCGATCTGGTCGACGGTCAAGAGCTCGGCGTCAACCTCGTCATCAAGGGATGTCTCCTTGAGCCGGTCCCAGCCAGCCTGGGTGGCAAAAACCTCTTCGAAGACCTCGCTAACGGTGAAATCCAGGGCTTCGTCGGCCTGTTCACCGATAAAGGTGATCTCGGCCTCGAAACGCCCAGCGACCTGGAAAACGCCGCTCGACAGACGCAAGACTTTTACGGAGGCCTCCAGCGTGGTGATTTCGGTGACCTGTAGGCGCTGGGCCAGAGCATCACGTTCCACCGCCGACGCGGTCACGGTGCTCGCGACGATCGCTTTCCTGATATCATCCAATCGAACCAAACGGCTAAACTCAGGGGTATGGGAATCCTTGGTCACGGGATCAGCCCCTCGAATACGTCCTTGGCTTCCAGGATGGGCTCAAGCGGCATCTCGCGCAACCTGGTGTCAGTCTCCCGCATGTAGCCCGCCAACCGTGTCGCAGCGTCGCCTTCCGGTATCTCGTCCCGGTAGACATTGCGAATCAGGGCCGCCTCCAGGGTATCCTCCGCCCCATCCAGCCCCTCTTCATAGGCCGCGATTCGTCCCAGAAACGCCGAACTCATCTGTTTCACGCGCTTACCCACCGCGAGATCGCTAACTCCGATTTCACGCAGGGATCGGTCCATATCGTAGAACATATGATCGAAGAGATTTTGGCCGAGCACCCGTGTTCGCTCTCCGTCTTGTTTAAAACGGCGCATAATCAGCATCGCGTGCAGGGCCAGCATGTCGAACCGCCCGTCCAGGGAATCCGCGACGCCGAGGTCGCGGTAGAACTCCGGGCGTCTGGATTGAGCGACGATCCGCTCGTAAATGCGCGCGACCGCCTCATCCTCGGAGCGTCGACGAAGCCATCCAAACATTCAGGTTCTCTCCATTGGGTTGCTTCACTTCGCAAAGCCCCCGCGGCGCGTCAACGACGAATTTTCGCCGACATTGACGATAAGCCCGCTTCGGACCACATTGCCCTGCGCGCGGCCTCGCCATCGGGCCGCGCGGTCTCACGTCAACCTTCTCGGCGGTCGGTCATGCCTCGTCTCTCGCCAAAGCGCCAATCGCGACATCCCCGGATCATGGGCGCGGCGTTCGCCGTCGTGATCGCCGGAATGGTGCTTTCCTGCACACCTCGCATC
>JADHLJ010000217.1 GCA_016780745.1 Alphaproteobacteria bacterium
ATAGGCGAAGTCGCCGCGTTCGGCCACCAGATCAACCGTGCTGTCCGAACACCGCCCGGTATACCAACCGCGCGGCCTGGAGCCGGTGACCTCGGCATGCAGCGCGATGGCCTGCTCCATATGCGCTTGTTCCTCGTCTCTTGGAACGTCGCGGTAGTCGATCCATTTCAAACCGTGGCTGGCGATTTCCCAATCCGCGTCCAACATCGCCTGAACCTGTACCGGCGAACGCGCCAGAGCCGTCGCCACGCCATAGACCGTGACCGGGATCTCCCTCTCGGTGAAGAGCCGGTGGAGACGCCAGAACCCGGCCCGCGCGCCGTATTCGTATATGGATTCCATGTTCCAATGACGTTGCCCGGGCCAGGGCGCGGCGCCGACGATCTCCGACAGGAATGCCTCGGACGCGGCATCGCCATGAAGAACATTGTTCTCGCCGCCCTCTTCGTAGTTCACCACGAACTGCACGGCGACATTGGCACCACCAGGCCATTGGGGATCAGGCGGAGAAGCACCGTGGCCAAGCATGTCGCGTGGATAGCGTTGCACTCACTGTTCTCCCGGTACGGCGCGCCGCTCTATTGATAAGCTAAAAAGCCAAGCGTGATTTTCAAAAAAACTTTGAAGGATATCCTTGCCCGCCAAGGCCGACTAAATCGGTGCTCCGAGGGAGTTTACCTCGAGTTCACGCAGCATCCGCCGACAGTGATCGTTCATGAAGTCAATGAAACGTCGAATCTTCGGGTCCTGATAACGTTTATGCGGATACAAACAAGCGAGTTGCACCGATGTCGGCGGCGTCTCCAGCGCCACGGGTATAAGGCTTCCGGCATTCAGATGCTCGGCGACCTCGAAGACCGGTTTATTGATGACCCCACGACCATCCAATGCCCAACCCGTCAGGACGTCGCCGTCGTCGGATTCGAATGGCCCGGACACGTTGTATTTCTTTAGCGCGTCATTGGTCACCAAGGTCCATTCAGGCTCCGGCGTTCCAGGATACCGCAACAGCAGGCAATCATGGCGGTCCTCCACCAATTCGGCGCCGTTGCGAGGCATGCCACGTTTCTCGATATAGGCCGGCGCGGCGCAGAGCACCCGAGGGCACTCGGCGATCGTCCGGACCCTGAGAGATGAATCCTCGAGAGTCCCGAGAAAGAACGCCACGTCCAATCCCTCGCCCGCCATGTCGACCCGGTGATCGGTAAGGCGAAGACGGACATCGATCCTGGGATAGGTATCCTTGAAAACCGGCACGATCGGCGAAATGAAGCGCTTGCCGATACCGAGCGGAGCCGCCACGTGGATCGTGCCCTGGGGGTCCTTGGTAACGTCGGCGACCCGGGCCTCGACCTCCTCGATCGCCTCCAAAACCTTTATCGCGCCTTCATAGAAAATCAGGCCTTGCTCGGTCGCCCTCAAGTTCCGGGTGGTTCTGTTGAACAGACGGACCCCGAGATGCTTCTCCAGCGCCGAGATGCGGCTGGACGCAACGGCCGGCGATACGCGCTGATCTCGCGCGGCGGCCGACATACCGCCGAGTTCATGCACGCGGACAAACATCCGGATGTTGGTCAGATAGGCCATCCCGGGGAGTGTGCGATTATATGGAAAAAATTGGAAGTGCTCCGGCATTATCGGTATTTCCCAAATAACGAAACCGGTCCAAGGTCAAGCCACGTTACGGGAGGGCGGGATGTTCGAAGCCGCGATCGACACGGTTATCCTCATGGACTGGCTGTCCTTCGCGGCGCGGTGGGTGCATGTCATCACCGCGATCGCCTGGATCGGCTCGTCCTTCTATTTCATCGCCTTGGATTTGGGGCTTCGTCAGGCGCCCGGCATGCCCGTAGGCGCCCATGGCGAGGAATGGCAGGTCCATGGCGGCGGTTTCTATCACATCCAAAAATACCTGGTGGCGCCCGAGCGGCTCCCCGAGCATCTGACCTGGTTCAAATGGGAGAGTTACGCGACCTGGGCATCCGGCTTCGCCATGATGTGCATCGTCTATTATCTCGGCGCGGATCTGTATCTCGTCGACCCCGAGGTCATGGAACTGGAGGCCTGGCAGGCGATCGCGATCTCCATCGGCTCCATCGCCTTTGGTTGGATCGCCTATGACCTGATCTGCAAGAGCCGGTTCGGTGACGACAATACGCGCCTGATGCTGTTTCTCTATGTCGTGCTGGTGGCGATGGCCTGGGGTTATACCCAGGTCTTCACGGGTCGCGCGGCTCTGGTGCATCTCGGCGCCTTCACCGCGACGATCATGTCGGCCAACGTCTTTTTCATCATTATCCCGAACCAGAAAATAGTCGTCGCGGATCTCAAGGCCGGACGCGTGCCCGACGCGAAATACGGCCATATCGCCAAACAGCGCTCGACGCACAACAACTACCTCACCCTGCCCGTTATCTTTCTGATGCTGTCGATCCATTATCCGCTGGCTTTCGCGACGGAATACAACTGGGTGATCGCCAGCCTGGTGTTCCTGATGGGGGTAACCATCCGGCACTATTTCAACTCCATGCACGCGGGCAAGGGTAAACCAATCTGGACCTGGTTCGCCACCGCCGCGCTCTTCGCCGCGATCATCTGGATCTCGAGCCTGCCACCGGCCGAGCCGATGGACGAAGCCGAAGAGAAAACCTCGGAGCTGACGTCGGACCAGCGGCGCTTCGTTGAGGCCAAGGGGTATGAGACGGTCCAGGACATCATCGCCGGGCGGTGCTCCATGTGCCATGCGCTGGAGCCGGCCTGGGAAGGAATCATTCGGGCTCCGAACGGCGTAATCCTGGAGACCGACCGCCAGATCGCGACGCGGGCGCGCGAGATCTATCTGCATTCCGGCTTCACCAACGCCATGCCGCCGGCCAATGTTTCCTTTATGGAACCCGGGGAGCGAGCATTGATTCGGCAATGGTATCGTGCCGGCGCGGCGGGGTCATAAGCCAGAGCAAGAGTCTAGATCTCGATCTCCATAAGGCGAATTTCACCATCGGCGCAAAGCTCGCGGATCGAGGCGGGAGCCGCGCCGTTGGTGACGAGGATGTCGACATCCGAGAGGTGCCCGATACGCACCGGCGCCGCGCGCTCGAACTTGGTAGCGTCGGCAACCAGGATTACGTGCCTTGCATTCTCGATGATCGCCCGGGCCACCTGAACCTCCCGAAAATCGAAGTCGAGCAGGGAGCCGTCGCCATCAATCGCCGAGGCACCAATCACCGCGAAATCAACCTTGAAGCGCCGGATGAACTCCACCGCCGCCTCGCCGACGATACCGCCATCGGCGGCCCGAACCACGCCACCGGCGATGACAATCTCAAAATCCGGGCGCCGACAAAGCCGGTTGGCGACGTTGATATTGTTGGTGATCGCCATCAATCCCTGATGGTCGAGCAAGGCTTCGCTCACGGCTTCGGTCGTCGTGCCGATATTGATGAACAGCGAGGCGTTGTCAGGGATCAGCGCCGCCGCGGCCCGCCCGATCGCGGCTTTTTCCTCGGCGGCGATCCCCCGGCGTTGCTCGTAGAGCATGTTCTCGGTGCCCGAGGGCAACACCGCCCCGCCATGCACCCGCGCCAGCATCCTGCTCCGGCACAGCTCGTTCAGATCGCGGCGGATGGTCTGCGGCGTTACCCGGAGATGCTCGGACAGGGCTTCGACCTGGACGAGTCCGGTTGATCTCGCCAACTGCATGATCGCTTCATGACGGGATGTCGGGTGCATCCGCGCGCTCCACCAAGATTGAAGCTGAAGTCTAGGCTCGGCGCGGCCTTCGGGAAAGTCGCTCCATCGCATGCCGGATACGAAAGCTCCCACCCTCGACAGGGACATGCCGGCGGCCCTAGGCTTCTTCTCCGGCGATGATAGAGGAGGCTCTCACCATGGCGGTTCAGAAAAAGCATGACGGCGCGACGGCGCGGCGTACCCATGTCTATCAGATCCTCGCCGAGGACATTAAGGCGATGGGGGTTGACACGGTCTTTGGGCTGATGAGCGACGACACCGCGCATTTCTGTGTTTCCCTCGATGCCGCCGGCGTGGATTTCATCGGCGCCAGGCATGAGAACACCGCGATCACCATGGCCGATGGCTATGCCGCCGCGACCGGGCGGCTGGCGATTGTCTGTGTTGGCCGTGGACCCGCCATGGCTAATGGGCTGCACGGGGCTGGGTTCGCCAGCCGGACCGGCAATCCGGTGCTGATCATCCAGGGCGATGTGGCGATCCCCGGCGGCGGACTGAACGGACAGGGCCCGGACTACAAGGGCGTCGACGCCGAGGGCGTGCTGAAAGCCGCCGGCATCCGGACATTCCGGCCGACCGGACCCGAAAGCGCGCGCCAAACCCTCGCCGACGCGGCGGCCGCGGCCCGTCGCGGAGCCGGGGTGGTGTTGCTGTTGCCGGTGAACGTCCAGGCCGCCGAGATCGATGTTCCCGCCGATGACGCGGGCCCAGAACCGATCGACGCCAAGCCGATCCCCCGGCGGTCCGGTAAACCGGCACGCGCTCATGCCGTTGCCGCCGCGGCCAGTCTTCTCGACGCCGCCAAGAGGCCGCTGATCCTGGCCGGGTACGGTGCCCACAAATCCGGCGCCAGGGACGCGCTGATCGCGCTTGCCGAGAAAACCGGCGCCCTGTTGGCGACCACCGCCAAGGGCAAGGACATGTTCCGGGATCACCCGAACAATCTCGGCATCATCGGTTCCTTCTCGCATTCCGCCGCGCGGCGCATGGCCGGAGAGGCCGATTGCGTGCTGGCGGTGGGCGCGGGGTTGAACATTCTGACCATGAGTTTCGGCGAATCGCTCCCCGACGCGCCGTTGATCCAGGTCGACGCGGTACGCGCCAATATCGGACGCTGGACCACCGCCGACGTCTCGGTGGTCGGCGACGCCAAGCTGGTGGCCGAGCAACTTGTCGCCGCGGTAGCCGAGAAAAGCGCCGCCGACAAACCGTTCCACGGCGCGGAGACCCAGGATTTCCTGAAGGCCTTCTCGATCACCAAGGACTTCCAGCCCGCCAATACCGCGCGCACGGTCGATCCGAGATCTCTGGCGGTGTCGCTGGACCGATTGCTTCCCGAGAAACGCAGCATGGTCTATGACGCCGGAAATTTCCTGGGCGTGGTGCCGTATCTCTCGGTGCCGGGCCCCGACTATTTCAAGATGACCAATGATTTCGCGTCCATCGGTCTTGGCTTTGGCGCCGCGCTCGGGGTGGCGCGCGCCCGGCCGGAGACACCAACGGTTCTGGTGATCGGCGATGGCGGCTTCCTGATGACCATGGGCGAGCTGGAAACCGTGGTGCGCGAGGATCTGCCGCTGGTGATCGTGCTGATGAACGACTGCGCCTATGGAGCGGAACTGCATTTCCTCAGAATGCGGCAGTTGCCGGTGGCCAAGTCCGTGTTCCCCGATGTTGATTTCGCGCCGATCGCGGAGGGCTTCGGCTATGATGCCCACACAATCCGCACCCTGGACGAGCTCGAGGCCCTGGCCCCACTTCTGGCCAATCCGGAGGGGCCGATCTTTCTGGACTGCAAGATTAACGCCGACATCGCCGCCCCCTTCATGAGTGAGATCGTGGCGGCGGAGACACGGGCGGGGCATTAAGCGTTGATGGCGATGCGCCCGTGTCAAAAGCGCGGTATAGTTGGGCTTGAATCGAGCTTGGGAGATGGGTCATGGCCTACACGCTTCAGGAATTCTGCGCCGATTGTCGAGCCACGCTGACGGCGGATAACGGACCGAGTGGACGCGAGGCCATTCGCGTGAAACTGGAACAACTTCTGGCGAACCAGGACTTTGTCAATGAAGTGCTTGGGCCCAGCGCCGAACTCGGCGTGCATACGCTTTACAAGGACGAGGATCTGGAATTCGTCGTGCTCGCCCATATCAACAAGGACGCGAGTTCCTCGCCGCCGCATGACCACGGAAACTCCTGGGCGGTCTACGGCCAGGCCACCGAATATACCGACATGAGCGAGTATCGCCGCCTTGACGGCAATGAGGGCGATGGTGAGGCCAAGCTGGAACAGGTCAAGGCCTATCGCCTGACACCGGGCAAGGCGGGGCTTTATGACGTGCGGGCAATCCACGCCATCAACTATCCCGAGAACGCCCGCTTCGTGCGCGTCACCGGTCGCGAGCTGGAACTGGAGCCGCGTCTTAAGTTCGACATGTCGAACAACAAGGCGAGCTATATCGAAAGCCAGGGTGTTCGCTAGGAAATCTTAGCGAGCGAAATGTCGCTCCACCGCTTCCAGCAGCACTTCCCCGAGCTCATCCGCCGCCTCGTGCCTTCGGTGTAGAGCGCGCGCGGCGTCCTTGACGCGCCCCGACACCTGCTCTCGATGGGCCCGATCGCGTCCAAGGGCGACGGCGCGGGAGACATAATCGGCTCTATCCCGCGCGACAAGACCCTCCAGGCCAATGGTCCGGTAGGTCCCGCTGGCGAAACGGCTTCGCTGAAACGCCCCGGGGGTCGTCACCAGCGGGGTGCCGAGGCTCAGCCCGTGAAACGTGGTATTCCCGCCGCCAAAATGGATCGGGTCCAGAAGCACATCCGCCGCGGCAACGAGCTCGAAGTACTTCTGGGTGGGCAGATAGGGAAGAAAAGTCACTCTTTCGACCACATCCGGCATCGCCTTGCTCAACCGATGCCGCAGTCGCCGGGTCCACCCCTCCTTGGCACCCTCGATCAGGACCACCCGACCATCGGGATCGGCACGCAGGATATCCGCCATCCAACCATCGAAATCCGGATGGAGTTTGAAGATGTTCTGCGGGCAAACATAGGCCGCTCCGGAGGCCGGTAGTCCGAAACCTTCCTTGGCTACTCCCACGGGGGCGCCCGGTGGTTCGTAATGCATCAGGATATTGTCGAGCCGCTTTAATCCCTCGGCGTAGTGATCTTCTCCATTATCCGGTTCGAAGACGTCCGGCGAGAGATACCCGTCAAGGCTGGCGAGGCCCGTGGTCACCGGATGTCCCCAGGTCACGAACTGAACCGGCGCCAACCGGGCGAAGGCGAGGAAATAGGTTATCGGCTCCATCCCGATATCCGGATAAAGCAGAACGTCCAACCGGGCCTCGGCGATGACCTCCTGGACCTTGGCCAGGCTCGCGGGCAGATTGACCACGTGATCCGCCGCCGCGTCAATCCGCCGGGCGATGTCGTCATGCCGCCCGGGGGGACGCAGAATGATCAACTCGAACGCACCGGACTCGCCCAAACGCTCGATAACCCCCGCGAACAGTAAACCGATGGTGTGTCGATTGAGATATTTCGAACAGATTCCGATCCTGGGTCGTCTCGCGGGCCCGCTCGAGCCACTGTCCCGACAATGTGGGGCCACCCATGATAATCGAGGGCAACAGAGACGATGAAAATCGGCGATGGCTTCCTGTTGCGGCCGGTCATTCAGGCCATGATAAACCCAGTAGAAATTCGCGCTACCGACGGCGCTGATCGGATCCTCGACCCTGAGAGCACGCGCCGCGTCGGAGGCGAGAAATTTCTCCAACCCCGCTCGCAGAGTCGAGATCTCTTTGGTATCCAGGCAAATTTGCGGCAGGGAAAGCGCGCGCCTGATCGGAAAGCGCGCATCGTCCGGATGCTCCCGCCCGCCGGTATCGTAGATCGCAACGGCCCCGTCATGCCTCCCCTGTCCGGCGAGCGCGAAAGCAAGGTTCAGGCTTGCATCGGCGAGGTCCGGGCGCGCTGACCGGGCCTGCTCGTAGGCCGCGATCGCCCGCGTCTCGTCGCCCGTTGCCCAGACCGCGGCGCCGAGATTGTTGAGAACCTCGCCATTGCCTGGATCCGTCGCGAGGCTCCGCTCGAAAGCCCGTGCCGCCCGGTCCAGTTTGCCGTCATCCCGAAATCCAATACCGATATTGTTCCAACCCGCGGAATGCGCGGGTTCGGTGAGCAATAGCGTCCGGAACGCCCAAATCGCCTCGTCCACCCGACCCAAATCATGAAGGGCCCTGGCCCGATTGTTGATCGCGTCCAGCATGTCGGGCCGACCCTCGAGAACCCTGTCATATCCCGATATCGCGTCATCCAACCGCCCCCACAATTGCAGGGTCATGGCGCGGTTATAGGCGAGACCGACATTGCCGGGCTCCAGCGCGAGGCCACTATCGAAACACCGTACCGCCGCATCCATATCCCCGACGGCCCGACAAGCGAGACCGAGCGCGTTGTGGTTTTCGACCTCTCGTGGAGCGAGAAGCACCGCGGTTTCCAGCGCCCGCCGCGCACCGATCCCGTCGCCCGCGTCACGGCGCGCATTCCCTAGTTCCCGATGGAGGACGGCTGCTTTTGGCCTGACGCGAACCGCGCGCTCGAAGCA